>JAFMJM010000133.1 GCA_017853455.1 Acidimicrobiia bacterium
CAGGCGGCGGCGGCCGGGAAGCGGGTGGCGGTCATCGACACCGACATCCAGTCGCCGGGTGTCCACGTCCTGTGCGGGTTCGACGCCGACATCCCGGGCAACACGCTCAACGACTACCTCTACGGCCAGTGCGCCATCGTCGACGCCGCCCACGACGTCACCGAGCAGGTCGGCGCCGCCGGCAACGGCGGCACGATGTTCCTCGTCCCGTCGAGCATGAAGTCGGGCGACATCGCCAAGGTGCTGCGCCAGGGCTACGACGTCGAGGTCCTCAACGACGGCTTCCGCGACCTCGTCGAGGGGCTCGACCTCGACCTCCTGGTGATCGACACCCACCCGGGCCTCAACGAGGAGACCCTGCTGTCGATCACGATCTCCGACGTCCTGCTGCTCCTGCTGCGCCCCGACTCGCAGGACTACCAGGGCACCGCGGTCACCGTCGACGTCGCCCGCCGACTCGCGGTGCCGGAGCTGTTCCTCGTGGTCAACAAGGTTCCCGAGGGCGCGCCGATGGATGCGCTGATCACCGACGTCGCCAGCGCGTACGGCGCCGAGGTGCTCGGAGCGCTCCCGCTCAGCACCGACATCGCCACCAACGCCTCGCGCACGCTCTTCTCGCTGACCAGCCCGGACCACCCGTGGTCCCGGACGGTCGCCGCCATCGCCGAGCGCGTCTACTCCTGACCCACTCCGTCGGAGCGCGGGTCGGCCACCGGGCCGGCCCGGTCAGGCGTCCGGACGGTCGAGGGCGTCGAGCGCGGCGAGCAGCCGCTGGGGGAGCACGCGCGGTCGCGCGGTGAGGGTTGAGTGCCAGCGCTCACCGTCGGCGTCGGCGCGCAGTTCCGCGTAGCCGCGGTCGGCGAGCCAGGTCAGACGCTCGGTCGCGGCGGCGGGACTCAGACCGAGGTCGGCCGCGACCGCGTCGGCGCTCGACGCTCCGAGGCGCAACAGCGCCCGCTGCACGGCCCGGACGTCGGTGTCGGTCTCGAGCAGATCGAGCATCGAGCGGTCGGGAAGTGACAGCACGACGTCGCGGGTGACGCCGACCGACAACTCGGCGTCGACGACCTGCAGCTCGTAGAGGTGCCCGCCGGTGGTGCGGGCGTGGTCGAGGCCGTGGAGGTGCAGGCCGGGGATGGCCGCGCCCCCCTCGAGGTCGGGGAACCGGAAGCCCACGAACACCCCCTCGAAGGTGGCGTGCTCGAACCGGACCTCGTCGGTGGTGCACACCTCGACGTACGGCCGGTAGGGCTTCTCCTGGGGCGGCACGCTCCGCACGAGCACGTCGCGGAACGTGCCCTCGAGGCGCACCGCCACCACCGCACCGGGGTCGTCGACCAGGCCCTCGACGCAGCCCGCCACCCACTCGCGGCTGACGTCCTTCGTGCGCCGGACCTTGGGGTCGACCAGGTCGGTGACCACCGCGAACGGGGTGAGGGCGTCGCCGGGCATGAGGTTGGCGTGGCCGTGCCAGTCCACCTGCCACGGCTCGCCGTCGACCACCACCATCTCGCCGTCGAGGCGGTCGAAGGTGCCGAGCCCGTGGTCGCCACCGCGCAGTGCCTCGGCGACCGTGGTCAGGCCGTCGTAGCCACCGTCGAGCAGCACGTGCGCCAACGAGACCTGGTGGACGGCGTCGTCGAGGCCGCACTGCTCGCCGGCCAGGGTGCGTCGGTGGATCGTCGCCGCGGCGACGAGCGAGGCGTCGAATCCCACGCCCTCAACCTATCGGGCGACGGTCTCCGGGCCGGCCCGCATGCGCTCGACCGCCTTCAGTCGGCGTCTCCGGCGGCACCGCGCTTCCAGTACCCCCGCACCGACGCCCGGGCCCGGTCGACGCCGCGCTCGCGGAACAGCGCGACGCGGATGCGCTGCACGGTGGCCGCCTCCCCGGCGACCCACCAGGCGGTGTCGGGTGCATCCGGGTGGGCGGTGATCGCCGCCACCAGGGCGTCGCCCCGGTTCGCGTCGGCGGGCCGGACGAGCCACTCGATCCGGGCATCGGGTGCACCGAGATCGTGCCGGGCGTCCGGGTGGTCGACCTCCACGACGACGGACGCGGTCGCGTCGGCGGGCAGCGCGGCGAGCACCTGCCGGAGGGCCGGGACGGCCGATTCGTCGCCGCCCAGCACGAACGACCGGGCGCCGGGCGGTGGGGTCCAGCCGCGTCCCGGCCCCGACACCGCGACCGGGTCGCCGGGCCGCGCGTGCGCCGCCCAGTCGGCGGCCGGACCGGCGCCGTGGAGCACGACGTCGATCGCGATCCGTCCGGCGGTGGGGTCGACGGCGACCGGGGTGAAGGTGCGCAGGACGGGCCGACGCCCGTCGGGCAGGAGGAACTCGTTGCCGGTCCAGGTGGGGAGCACGAGTCCGGCGGGTTCGGGGAGGAGCAGGCGGAGGCTGGCGGCGGGCTCGGGTACCGGGAACCCGACCAGGGCCTCGCCGGCCAGGGTCACACGGCGCAGGCGCGGCGTGACCGGCTCGGCCGCGACGACGGCGCCGATCCGGAAGTCGGGCGGCGGTCGACGGATCGGTTCGGCGGCGGTCATGCGAGTGGTGCGCTCGTCCCGCCGGTCGGCTCGGTCGGCAGTGAGCGGGCGGACCACCAGGCGAGCAACGCCACCAGGGCCAGCACCGCCAGGGCGGCCCGGAGTCCGGTGACCCGGGCGTCGGCGTTGGTGGCGACGACGTCGTCGACCACGGCGGGGGCCACCCCGACGTCGTGGAGGGCGGCCTCGAGGTCGGCGTCGGACACGAACGGCACCCCACCGGCCAACTCGACCTGGGCCCGGTCGGCGAGGGCGGCCGGGACGTCGGGGTCGGTCTTCAGACCGCCGAGGAACGTGGTGGTGAGGGCCGCGATGAGGATCGCCCCGGCCAGGGCGGTCCCGATCGAGGCGCCGAAGTTGGTGACGGTGTTCTGCAGCCCGCCGACCTCGCTGCTCTGCTCGTCGGGGACGGCGCCGACGGTCACCGCACCGAGCTGCGACGACATGGCGCCGATCCCGGCACCGATGACGAGCATCGGCCAGGTGATGACGGCGGGACCCGACCCGACCTCGAGCAGGGCGACGAGCAGGGCGATGCCGACGAAGATCAGGAGGAACCCGGCCTGGACCACGCGTCGGGGCGACGCCTGGGGGCGCAGCTTGGGGAGGCCGAGGGCGGTGACGGTCAGCACCACCGAGAGCGGCAGGAGGCGCACGCCGGTGGCGACCGCCGAGAGCCCGAGCGCCACCGACAGGAACAGCGGGATCGTGAAGAAGAGCCCGGCCTGGAGGAAGAACTGGTACCCGAAGGCCGACAGCCCGCTCCGGAGTGTGGCGATCCGCAGCATCGCCGGGTCGAACAGGGCGGGCTTCCCGGTGTCGATCCGGCGCTGCTCCCAGGCGACGAAGGCGACGAGCACGGCCCCGCCGGCGGCGATGAGCACGATCACCGGCGACAGGCCGATCCACGCCGGACCACCGGGACGCGGGCGGACCAGCCCCCAGGTGCCGGAGCGCAGCACGCCGAACACGATCAGCCCGAGCCCGAGGGCCGAGACCGCGGTGCCGACGAGGTCGAGCCGCCCGGGCTCGGTGGTGGGGTGGTCCTCCATCCGGCGGGCGACGACGAGGATCGCGAGCGACGCGAGGAGCTCGCTCGCGAACACCAGCCGCCACGACAGGTAGGTGGTGAAGAGTCCGCCGATCACCGGTCCGGCGGCGACCGCGGCCGCGGCGGCGGCCATGACGGCGCCGTAGGCCCGGGGCCGTTGGTCGGGTCCGAAGTTGGTGGCGACGAGGGCGACGATGGCGGGCAGGATCAGCGCACCGCCGATCCCCTCGAGCACCGACCAGCCGATGATGAGCACGGTCAGGTTGGGCGCGATCGCGGTGACGACCGACCCGGTGCCGTAGACCACGAGCCCGATCGAGAAGATGCGGCGGCGTCCGTACATCGTGCCGAGCTTCCCGCCGGTGATCATCAAGGTTGCCATGACCAGGGCGTAGAAGGTGATGGCGGTCTGGATGCCGGTGACGGTCGTCCCGATGTCCTTGGCGACCACCCCGATCGACACGTTCATCACCGACGAGTCGAGGACCATCAGGAACTGCGCGGCCGCCAGCGTCAGCAGCACGAGCCCGGCGCCGCGGCGGGCGGTGGCAGCGGAGGTCGTCATCGCGGCATCGTAGGGTGGTTCGCAACGACCCGGACGTGACCGGGTGTCGGGGGAGGCACACGATGGCGACGCGGCGCATCGGGATCGTCGGAGCGGGGGTGGGCGGGATCGCCGCTGCGGTGCGCCTCCGCGAGGCCGGGTACGACGACGTCGTCGTGCTCGAGAAGTCGGGGGAGGTCGGCGGGACCTGGAACCACAACCGCTACCCGGGCCTCCAGTGCGACGTGCAGTCGCACCTGTACTCGTTCTCGTTCGAGCCGATCTGGCCGTGGAGCCGGCCCTACGGCAACGGACCCGAGATCCGCGCCTACATGAACCACGTCGTCGACGCCTACGGGCTGCGGCCGATCATCCGGTTCGACACGCCGGTCGAGGCGGCGGTCTGGGACGCTGACCGGGCCGTCTGGACCGTCACCGGCGCCGGCGAGACCTTCGAGTTCGACGTCCTGGTGGCCAGCCCGGGCATGTTCAACGAGTTCAACTGGCCCACCATCGACGGCCGCGACGACTTCACGGGCGCGTCGTTCCACTCGGCCCGGTGGGACTGGGACGTCGACCTCGCCGGCCGGCGGGTCGGGGTGATCGGCAGCGCCGCGAGCGCCGTGCAGTTCGTGCCCGAGGTGGCGAAGGTCGCCGGCCACCTCACCGTCTTCCAGCGTGCCGCGAACTGGGTGCTGCCGAAGGACGACACCCCGTACACCGCCGAGGAGCTCGAGCACTGGCGGACCCACCCCGACGAGGTCCTCGAGCGGCGGCGGACCCTCTTCGAGCAGGCCGACCCCAACCTCACGTTCAGCAACCCGAAGGCGCTCGCGCTCCACGACCAGAACCTCGCGGCCGCCCTGGCCCAGGTCGTCGACCCCGAGACCCGTCGCAAGCTGACGCCGGTCGTCCCGTACGGCTGTCAGCGGCCGCTGTTCTCCAACCACTACTTCCCGACGTTCAACCTGCCCCACGTCGAGTTGGTCACCGACCCGATCGAGCGGATCACGCCTGCCGGGGTGCGCACCGCCGACGGCACCGAGCGCGACTTCGACGTGCTCGTGTACGCGACGGGCTTCCAGACCACGAAGTACCTGTCGGTCATCGACGTCACCGGCCGCGACGGTGTGCGCCTCGACGACGCCTGGGCCGACGGCGCGCACGCGTTCAAGGGGGTCACGACCGCCGGGTTCCCCAACCTGTTCATGCTCTATGGGCCCAACACCAACAACGGCTCGATCATCTACATGCTCGAGGCCCAGGTCGACTACGTCGTGGCGCACCTCGCCTGGATGGACGCCGACGGCCTCGAGTGGATCGACGTGCGGCCCGAGGCCGAGGCGGCCTACAACGCCGAGATCGACGAGCTCCTCGCCCGGGTGGCTCCGTGGCAGGCCGGCACGTGCACCAACTACTACCGCGGTCCCGCGGGCCGGATCGTCACGCAGTGGCCGGGTGCGATGAGCGAGTACCGGCGTCGGACCGAGGAGTCCGACGCCGGCGCCTACGAGACGGTGCCGTTCAGAGCCCCAGCTTGAAGACCGTGTTGGCGTTCTCCCGCAGGAACTTCGGCCACACGTGGTCGCGGAACGGCACGTCGCGCATCTCGGTCATGATGCGGTCCATCGACAGGCCCATCGGGAAGTAGCCGCCGTACATGATCTTGTCGGCCCCGCGGGTGTTGGCGTAGTCGATGATCGCCTTCGGGTAGTACTTCGGCGCGAACGCCGTGGTGGCGTAGTACAGCCCGGGCCACTTGAGCATGAGCTTGACCGCCAGCTCCTCCCACGGCTCGGCGCCGTGACGGATCACGATGCGCAGCTCGGGGAAGTCGTAGCAGACCCGGTCGAAGCGCTCGACGTGCTGGCAGTCGGACGGGAACCGCGGTCCGGCGATGCCGCCGTTGACCATGATCGGGATGTCGAGCTCGACGCAGGTGGCGTACACCGGGTAGATGAGCCGGTCGTCGATCGGCACCTGCGGGAAGCAGCCCGACGGGAAGAAGGTGACCGCGGCCAGGCCGTCGTTCTCACGGGCGGTGCGGATGCGCCGCACGGTCTTCATCACGTCGTTGGGGTCGACCTCGAGGGCGAAGAACACCCGACCCGGGAAGCGCTCCTTGGCGGCACGCGACTGGTCGCCGAGGCCGAACAACCCGGCCTGGATCCCGTACTCGTCCATCTTCGCGAACGTGGTGGCGATCGGGTCCTCGCCCTCCTGGTTGGCGTCCGGCACGTCCTTGAACATGTACTCGGCCGGGAAGGAGAACTTCTCCTTGCTCTCCTCGTCGCGGATGCCCCGCTTCAGGTACTCGTAGACCTGCTTCTTGTCGTGCATCGGGAAGCCGATCATCAGATCGACGATCCCGACGTCCTGGGGCATCGCCACGGGGTTCTCCTCGGTCGTGGGTCGCGTGTGCGTTGCATTCTGCCGGTGGTGCCGTCGGTGCCGCACATCTCGGATCGCCGCGCCCCACGCGACGGGACTGTCGACAACCGGCGGGGCCCATGGTAAGAATCTGTCCGATTACTCGTCGGCGGGGGGCCGGTGAGC
>JAFMJM010000134.1 GCA_017853455.1 Acidimicrobiia bacterium
CCGACCGAGTCACCCCAGCAAGCGGGCGGCGACGTCGGGGACGTGGTGCTGGGTGCTCGGGTCGGGCCGCACGTAGCCGGCGTCGTCCTCCCGGGGCGGGAGCGCGGCCGGCGTGTCGGTCCGCACCCGGTCGTAGGGGACCCGGGTCAGCAGGTGGCTGATGCAGTTGAGTCGGGCCCGCTTCTTGTCGTCGCCGTCGACCACGAACCACGGCGACTCCGGCGTGTCGGTCTGGACGAACATCTCGTCCTTGGCCCGGGAGTAGTCCACCCAGTGCAGGCGCGCCTCGAGGTCCATCGGGCTGATCTTCCAACGCCGCAGCGGGTCGGTCATCCGGGCGGCGAAGCGGCGCTCCTGCTCCTCGTCGCTGACCGAGAACCAGTACTTCGTGAGCAGGATCCCGTCGTTGATCAGCAGGCGCTCGAACACCGGAACCTGCCGTAGGAACCGCTGGTGCTCCTCCGGGGTGCAGAACCCCATCACCTTCTCGACCCCCGCCCGGTTGTACCAGGAGCGGTCGAACAGCACGATCTCCCCACCCGCGGGCAGGTGCTCGACGTAGCGCTGGAAGTACCACTGGGAGCGTTCCCGCTCCGACGGCACGCCCAGGGCGACCACCCGGCAGAACCGGGGGTTCAGGTACTCGGTGATCCGGCGGATCGCCCCGCCCTTGCCGGCGGCGTCTCGTCCCTCGAACAGCACCAGCACCCGCGACCCGGTCTCGCGGACCCAGTACTGCAGGTGCACGAGCTCCTCCTGGAGACGGAGCAGCTCGGCCTCGTAGGCCTTCGTGGGCAACTTCTTCGTCACGGCTGCACCGTACCCAACCCCGGACCTGCGGGACGCCGGGACCGGGTGCTACGAATGGCCCGTGCGCTACTGCGTTTCCCTCCAGACCGACCAGGTCGGGCGCGGCGCCGAGTTCGTCTCGGGCCCGGCCGTCACCGAGGTCGCCCGTGCCGCCGAGGCGGCTGGCTTCGACGCCGTGTTCGTCACCGAGCACCCGTTCCCGGAGGACGAGTGGCTGGCGTCGGGCGGCCACCACGCGCTCGACCCGTTCGTCGCCCTGACCGCCGCCGCCTCGGTCACCACCACCCTGCGGGTGCTCTCCAACCTGTGCGTCGTTCCGTACCGGAACCCGTACCTGCTCGCCAAGGCCGCCGCCAGCCTCGACGTGCTGTCGGGCGGCCGTTTCGTGTTCGGGTGCGGCGCCGGGTACCTCGAGGCCGAGTTCGCCGCCGTCGGCCAGGCGTTCGCCGACCGCAACGACCGCTTCGACGCCGCGCTCGTCGCCATGCGCGCCGCGTGGTCGGGCGAGAGCGTTCCGGTCGACGCCTCCGGCGCCACCCACACCATGCTCCCGCGACCCGTCACCCCGGGCGGACCCCCGGTCTGGATCGGTGGCAACTCCCGCCGCGCCCTCCGGCGGGCGGTCGAGTACGCCGACGGATGGATGCCGTTCCCCAACCCCGCCAGCCAGGCCGCCCGGCGGCACACCCCCGAGCTGATCACCGTCGACCAGGTCGCCGGCCGGCTCGCCGAGGCGGCCGAGCTCGGGGCCGCCACCGGCCGGACCCTCACCGACGTGATGTTCTCACCGGTCGCGTCGGCCCCGTTCGGCACCGATGCGTGGGACACCGGCGCGTTCCGCGCCGAGATGGACGCCTTCGCCGCCGTGGGCGTGACCGCCATGGCCGTCCACGTGCCCGCCGTCGACCGACGCTCGTACTGCGACCTGCTGACCGGCTTCGGCCGGGCCGTCATCCGCTGACCGCCACCCGCCCAGGGAGAACCCGTGTCGACCCCCACCCTCACCGACGCCGACCTGGTCGAGCGATACGCGCCGCTCACCGTCGACAAGGACACCGCCGACTTCTACCGCGGCTGGGCCGAACGCGAGCTGCGGATCCGCCACTGCACCGAGTGCGGCCACACGTGGCTGCCGTTCCGGCCCATCTGCCCGCGGTGCTGGTCGTTCGCGGTCGACCACGTGGTGGTGCAGGGTGACGGCACCGTGCACCTCATGATGCTCCTCCACCAGGGGCCACCGGCACCGGGCGTCGACTACACGACCGGCCCGTACCCCGTCGCCACCGTCGAGTTCGCCGACCACCCGGGCGTCCGCCTGACCGCCACGATCGTCGACGCCCGTCCCGAGGACCTCGTCGTCGGCCGGGCGGTGTCGCTCACCTGGTTCGAGCGCAACGGCATGCCGCATCCGGCGTTCCGGCCCACGGAGGTGACCCGGTGAGCACCCGCAACCCGCTCAAGGACCAGATCGCCATCGCGGGGATCGGCTCGACCGGCTTCTCCCGGTCGTCCGATGTCTCCGGGCTCGAGCTCCTGGTGCGGGCGTCGGTGGAGGCGATCCGCGACGCCGGGCTCACCGCCGCCGACATCGACGGTGTCGTGGTCCCGGGCGAGCCCGGTGGGGTCAACCCCGGGGTGCTGGCGACCGCGCTCGGCCTCCCCCGGGTCACCCACTTCGCCCGACCCGTCCCGGTGGCGATGTTCTCCATGCTCGACGCGGTGCACGCCGTCCACTCCGGTGCCTGCGACGCGGCACTCGTGGCGTTCCCGTACCTCCGGCTGCCGTGGAACTCCCGGTCGGCGGCCAACGACCCGTTCCGCCGACACCTGGCCCACGGGGTCCAGGCGGTGCCGGAGAGCATCGCCATGGCGCCGGCCTACGCGGCCTGGGCCAGTCGCTACCTGGCCGAGTACGGCGTCGACCGCGACGGGTTCGGCCTCGTCGCCGTCAACATGCGCTCCAACGCCGCCCGCAATCCGCTGGCCGCCATCACCACCCCGCTCACGCTCGACGACTACTACGCGGCCCGGATGATCCGCGAGCCGCTCGGCATGCTCGACATGGACCTCCCGGTCGACGGTGCCGACGCCTTCGTGGTGACCCGGGCGGTCGACGCCCCCGACGTCGGGCGCCCCCAGGTCGTGGTCCACGCCATCACCACCGGCCTGGTCACCCCCAACGACGAGGACCAGGTGCCCTGCCTCGACCGGCACAGCCAGCACATCGTCCTCGACACGCTGCGGGCCAAGAGCGACTTCTGGATCGACGACGCCGACGTCGTGTGCCTCTACGACGGGTTCACCGTGATCACCGCCGGGTGGATCGAGAACCTCGGCTGGGCGCCGCCCGGTGGCACCGCCGACTTCCTGCGTGAGCACTGGGTGGCGGCCGAGGACCGGGTGCTGGTCGGCGGCCGGGTGCAGATCAACCCCCACGGTGGATCGCTCTCGGAGGGCGCCACGCGGGGCTCCGGCCACGTCCGCGAGGCGGTCGTGCAGCTGCGCGGCGAGGCCGAGGGTCGTCAGACCCCCGACGCCCGCACGGCGCTCGTGTGCACCGGCGGCTTCTTCTTCAACTCCCAGGGCCTGACGCTGCGCCGGGCCTGAGCGCCGGACCGTTCAGCCCCGGGCGCGCTTCTCGGCCAGGGACTCGTCGCCGATCATCGTCTCGGCGGGATCGAGCTCGACGATCCACGCCCGGATCGAGTCGTAGGGGGCGTCGAGGGTGCGGTGGACCACCTCGACGATGCCGTCGAGCATCGCCCGCTTCTGCTCGGGCGTGCGCCCGGTGCCCATGTTGACCTGGATGAACGGCACAGCCGCTCCTTTCGACGTCGGTCGGTGGGATCGGGGACGGTCAGCCCGCCGTGAGCCCGCGGTCGCTCGACAGGATGGCCCCGTGGACGCTGGCCGCCTCGTCGGACGCCACGAAGGCGAAGAGTGCGGCGATGTCCTCGGCCGTGCCCATGTCGCGGAAGCCCGTGTAGGGGGCCATGAGGTCGAAGTCGATGTCGGACGGGATCTCGAAGTTGGTGGTCAGCGACGTGGCGATCCCGCCCGGCGCGATGGCGTTGACCCGGATCGGGGTCTTGACGTACTCCATGGCGAGCGACCGCGTCATCTGCACGATCGCACCCTTGGTCATCGTGTACACGACGGTGTAGGCGCAGCCCATGAGGCCGGCGTTGGACGCGATGTTGACCAGGTTGCCACCGGTCTCGATCAGGTGCGGGATGGCCGCCTGGGCCATGAAGAAGGGTCCGTCGACGTTGACGCCCATCATCCGGCGGTACGCGTCCTCGGGCACGTCGCCGAAGTGCTCGGCCCGGGCGATGCCGGCGATGTTGCCCAGCACGTCGAGGCGACCGAACACGGCGACGCAGTCGGCCACGGTCGCCTGGCACTCGTCGCGGTCGGAGATGTCTCCGTCGCGGACGGTGACGTCACCGCCGGCGGCCGTGATCTCGTCGCGCAGCGATGCGAGCCCGGCGGCCGAGATGTCGTGGGCGAAGATGCGGGCACCCTCCGCCGACAGCCGGACGGCGGTGGCCCGACCGATCCCCGACGCGGCGCCGGTGAGCAGCGCGACCTTGCCTGCGAACCGTCCTTCGCCCATGGTGTTCCTCCGTCTCCGCGGTTGTCCCCGTCGAACCGCGATCGGCCGTCCGGGTCGGTCCGGTCCGGACCGCCGTGGGAGTGTGCCACGTCGGCCGCCGTCGGCGCCGTCCGCGAGACTGGGTCCAGCCGTCCCCGATCCCGGAGCCACCGTGACCCCGTCCGAGCCCAGTCCACCGCCCGGCCTCGAGGCCGCCCTGCGCACCACCGGCGCCATCCGCTCGTTCACCGACCGTGCCGTCACCCGGGCCGAACTCGCCCGCATCCTCGACGTGGCCCGGTTCGCCCCGAGTGGCGGCAACCAGCAGCCGTGGCACGTGGTGGTGGTCGAGGACCCCGACGTCCGGTCGCGGCTGGGCGTTCTCATCACCGAGACCGCCCGGGAGTACGTCACCCTGTCGGCGGCCGGCCTCCGGCCGTTCGGCCTCACCGATCGCGGACGGTGGCCCGGCCCCGGCGACGTCGACCTGGCGACCGCCCGGGCGTCCGGACCCGACGTACCGGCCTTCGCCGCGCTCGCCGACGCGCCGGCCGTGCTCGTGGTCCTGGTGCGACTGGGCAGCCTGGCGGCCCTCGACGCCGAGCTCGACCGGCACGGCGTGGTGGGCGGTGCGTCGATCTACCCGTTCTGCTGGAACGTCCTCCTGGCCGCCCGCCTCGAGGGGCTGGGTGGCGTCCTGACCACCTTCGCCGTGCGGCGGGAGCCCGAGGTCCTGGATCTGCTGGGCGCACCCGACGGCTGGGGCGTGGCGGCCGTGCTCGCCCTCGGGGAGCCCGTCCACCAGCCGACACGGCTCACCCGCGGCCCCGTCGAGGGGTTCACCTCGCTCGACCGCTTCGACGGGCCTAGTCTCCGCCCATGACGGACATCCTGGGTCTCTCCGGCAAGCGCTCCCTCGTCCTCGGCGGGGGCTACGGCATCGGGTGGTCGAGCGCCGACCTCCTCGCCCGCTCGGGCGCCGACGTCGTCGTCGCCGACCTCGATCCCGAGCGAGCGTCGGCCGCCGCCGCCGAGCTCGCCGCCCACGGCGTGCGCTCCCACGGGGTGGCGGGCGACGTCACCGTGCGGGCCGAGGCGGAGGCGATCGTCGACGACGCCGCCGCCTTCCTCGGCGGGCTCGACGTCGTGATCAACATGATCGGGTTCGCGGCGTGGGGTTCGCTGATGGACCTCGACGACGACGCCTGGGACCTCGACCTGGCCCGCAACCTGCGCCACCACATCTGGGTGGGGCGCACCGCGGCCCGCCACATGATCGCCCAGGGCACGGGCGGCGCCATCGCCGTGGTGTCGTCGGTCAGCGGCATCTACGGCGCGCCGATGCACGCCGCATACGGAGCGGCCAAGGCGGGCCTGATGGACCTCACCCGGACGATGGCCCAGGAGTGGGCCCCGCACGGGATCCGGGTCAACGCCGTCGCCCCCGACATGATCCTCACCCCGCGGATGGCCGCCACCTACGCCGAGGCGGGCCACGACGGCTCCGAGGCGGCGAAGCAGTCGATCCAGCCGATGGGTCGGATGGGCCGCCCCGAGGAGATCGCCGGTCCGCTCGTGTTCCTCTGCTCCGACCTGGCGTCGTTCGTGACCGGCCAGACGATCATCGCCGACGGCGGCACCCACGCGGCGTTCCCGCACTTCAAGTCGGCCAACATGATGACCGACGCCAGCAACGGTTGACCCCGGCCCCACCCGGCCCGCCACCCGACGCGAGGAGTCCCCGTGGCCCAGTACGTGCCCCACCCGATGGAGTGGTCGGAGCGCGCGCTCCAGGTGCGCGCCTTCGTCTTCGACTTCTGGGCCGAGCAGCGGCGCGGCCCCAACCTCCGAGCCGTGCACGAGGGCACGGGCCTGTCGCGACGCGACATCGTCCAGGCCTACAAGGAGCTCCAGACCGGGATCGTGGTCGTGGTCGACCAGGACTCCCCCAACTGCGACATCCTGAAGATCCCGCCCTACTCGGCCTTCCCGAGCCAGGTCGAGCTGTACGTCGACGACGAGTTCCACTCGTTCATCGGCTGCGCCCACGAAGCGGTGGCCGTCTCCAAGATGCCCCACTTCGCCGGCAAGGAGGTGCGCCTCGAGTCGTACTGCGCCTGCTGTCTCGCCCCGATCACGTTCTGGTCGCAGGAGTTCGTCGTCACCCGGTACGCGCCGTCGGAGCCGCTGGTCCACGTGGCGTCCCCGATGTGGGACTGGGTCCACGACGACATGAAGTCGATGTGCGACCACACCAACT
>JAFMJM010000135.1 GCA_017853455.1 Acidimicrobiia bacterium
TGGGGGTACCGCCGGGCGTCGAACGCCTCGAGCGGCAGGCAGGCGACGTCACCGGGGACCGGCACCGGCGACCACGCCTCCCCGGCCCGGGCGCGCCACGAGCGGTCGCTGACGATCCACTCGTCGCCGACCAGTGTCTCGAACACCACCGACCCGGCACCGAGGGTGTAGGTGGGCGGCACGGGCGTCCACCACGAGGTGGCCGTCCCGAAGTGGCGGGCCGTGATCGCGAGCACGTTCTCGCCGACCACGAGGTGCGGGGCCAGGTCGACCACGTCGTAGTGCGCCCGCCGCGGGTCGGAGCGCACCGGGCCGCGGGCCACCTCGGTGCCGTTGACGACCAGGCGGTAGCGGCCGTCGACCCAGATCCGGGCGGGCACCGTGGTCGGCACGACCGCCAGGTCGAACGACCGCCGGAGCAGGGCCACGGTGTCGACGGGGTCGGCGAGCACCGCCCGCGTCGCCGTCTCGGTGACGATCGCCGGGGGGCGGTGCCAGATCCACTTCGCCCGCCAACGGGTCGCGAACGGGGCCGGGTGCGCGAGGTCCATCCCCCGACGCTAGGCCACCGGACCCGGACCGGGACCCGGTCCGGACGGAATTTGGACGCCCCGGCGGCCGGATCGGGTCGGAGGATCACGACCGGGCTGGTATCAACGTCGGTACCCCGCCCTCGGCCCACCGACCCGGCCCGGAGCCACCGACCCGTGACCCGCCCCTCGACCGCCAATCCCCTCGCCGACCGGATCGTCGCGCTCGCGGCCGCCACCCCCGACCGGGTGGCGGTTCGCGACGGCGCCGTCGCCGTCACCTTCACCGAACTGGCCGACCGGGTGGCGCGCACCGCCGGTTCGGTCCTGGCCGCTCTCGGGGACGTGCCGCCGCCCGGCGTCATGGTGCCGGTGCTCGTCCGGCGCGACGCCGAGGCGCCGGTCGGCATCCTCGGGGTCCACCACGCCGGTCTCGCCGTCGTGCCGATCGACGCCGAGCTGCCCGCCGACGCGCTCCGAGGCCTCTGGCGACGGGCCGGCAACCCCGGTGTCGTCGTCGCCGACGACGCCGACGTCGACCACCTCGCGGCCGCCCTCCCCGGGGTGACGGTGGTGTCGCCGGGTACCGGCGACCCGGTGCCGGTCCGCCCGGTCGCGCCCGACGCCCTCGCCGTCGTGCTGTTCACCTCGGGGTCGACGGGTGTGCCGAAGGGCGTGATGTACGACCACGACCTGGTGGACGCGGCGATCGGGCGCTGGAACGCGCCGATCCTCTCCGGGCCGGCCGGGTCGACCTGCGGTCTCCTCTTCCCGTTCCATTTCTGGGGCGGATACCAGCGGATCCTGGGCCTCGCCACCGGCCGGCCGTTGGCGATCGTCGACCCGACCCAACTCGACGCCGCCGCCATCCTCGACCGACTCGAGCACGACGGGGTCGAGATGGTCGGTCTGATCCCGACGATGGTCCCGGTCCTCGCCGCCGCCGCCCGGGAGTCGGGACGGCGGCTCGACCGGGTCCGCTGCGTGACCCTCGGTGGCGAATCGGTGTCGTGGCACCACGTCGACCTGGTCCGCTCGTTCGTCGCTCCCGACGCCTGGATCTCCAACGGGTACGGCGGCAGCGAGGCGCCCCTCGGCTCCTTCCGGTTCGAGCTCCCGCCCGACCGACCCATCGGGATCGGTCCGCTGCCGATCGGCGAGCCGGTCGCTCCCGGCGGGATCCGCTTCGAGCCGGTCGACGACGCACCGGACGCCCCCGCCGCGATCGTGGTGTGCGGCCCGGTGGCCCTCGGCTACCTCGGCGACCCCGAGCTCACCGCCCACGCCTTCCCGGTCCTCCCCCACGGGATCCGCGCCTGGCGCACCGGCGACGTGGTCGGGCGCAACGGTGCCGGTGAGCTGTTCCACGTGGGGCGCATCGACGACCTGGCCAAGATCAACGGCAAGCTCGTCGCCCCCGCCCAGACCCAGACCGCCCTGCTCGCGCTCGACGGCGTGCAGGAGGCGGCGGTCCTCGCCCAGCCGATCGGCGGACGCCCGCGGCTGGTCGCCCACGTCGTGGCCGACGACACCACCGACCCGGACCGGATCCGCAGTTCCCTGCGCGCCGTGCTGCCCGCGCACCAGCTGCCGGGCGTCCTGGTCCGCCACGACCGCCTGCCGACGACCCCGTCCACCAAGGTCGACCGACAGGCGCTCCTCGGACCGGATCCGGTTCCCTGGCGCACGGCCCCGGCGGTCGAGCCCCGCACGGCGTTCGAGGCGCAGATCCACCGCCTCGCCACCGACGTCCTCGGCGTGCCCCTCGGCGTCGACGACGACCTCTGGGAGCTGGGGCTCGACTCCCTCGGCGCCCTCGAGCTGTCCGCCGCCCTGCGGGAGAACGGCCTCGACGTCGTCGCCGACGTCCTGGCCGAGCAGCCCACGATCGCCGGACTGGCCGCCCACCTCGACGACGACCACGCGGCGGAGTTCACCGAGATCCGACTCAACCCGGGTGGGTCCCGCCCCACCGTCTGGTGCGTTCCCGGCGGAGGCGGGACGTCGATCGTCTTCCGGTCGCTCGCGAACGCGCTCGGGCCGGATCAGCCCCTCGCCGTCGTCGAGCCCCGGGGGTACCGCACCTCCGGACGGCCGCGCCTGCGCGTCCGCTCCGCCGCCCGCGACCTCGTCGGGCTGGTCGAACGGCACGGTCCGCCCGGACCGGTGGTCGTGGTCGGCTACTCGGCCGGCGTGAAGGTCGCGCACGAGGCGTGCCGTCAACTCGCCGGTCGCGGCTGGTCGCCGCGGCTCGTGGCCATCGACGGCGGGCCGGCCCGCCAGCGCCCCCAGCCACCCCACCCCGGCGCCCGGGCCTGGTTCCGCCACCACGCCTCCCTCGCCCGCAAGAGCGCGCGGGCCGCCCGGTCCTGGGTGGTCGCACGTCCGCGGACCGGGCGCGACGGACCCGACGACGACTTCGTCGCCTACTTCCGGTGGGCCGCCCGGTTCCACCGTCCGGGACCCACGACGTTCCCGGCACAGTTGGTGTTCGGCGACGACGGAAGCGTGGTCGGCTGGCCCACCCCACCAGATCGGGTGGTGGTCGTCGGTGGCGACCACGTGACGATCCTGCACCCACCCAACGTGGCGGCGGTGGCCGCCCTGGTCAGCGCCGAGTTCGACGCTGCGTTCAGCCGGTGAACGACGGGGTGAGCTCGACCGGCTGCACCGAGTCGGGCACCTGGGTCTGCCCCGAGGCGTCGTCACCCCAGGCGACGATGGTGCCGTCGGTCCGGCGGGCCAACGTGAAGTTGGCGCCGGCCGCGATCTCCGTGAAGGTGCCACTCGGCGCGTCGAGCTGCCCGTAGGTGTCGTCGCCCCAGCAGGTGATGGTCGCATCCGCCGCGATGGCACACGAGTGGGCGTAGCCGGCGGTCACCGCCTGCCAGCCGGTGCCGGCGGGCGGGGTGGCCCGGCCGTCGCCGTTCTCGCCCCAGCACGCCAGGGCACCGACGCCGTCGATGGCACACGTGTGGGTGCGCCCGGCCCCGAGCTCGGTCCAGCCGGTGCCGCCCGGCTTGCCGAGCTGTCCGGCCCAGTCGCCGCCCCAGCAGGTGATGGCGCCCGACGCCGTGAGCGCGCAGGTGTGGGACCCGCCCGCCGAGATCTGGGTGAAGCCCGGACCCACCGGCGCACCGCTCACGATGCCGGTACTGCCCTCGGCGCCGTTGTCACCGCCCCAACAGACGATCCCGCCGACGTCGGACAGCGCGCAGGTGAAGAACCCACCGGCACTGACCTGGGCGTAGGTGTTGCCGATCGGCGGCACCGCCTGGTCGGTGAGGTAGGGGGCGTAGGGCGACAGGTTGGACCCCCAGCAGGCGATCGCCTGGTCGGGGGTCAGGGCGCAGCCGTGGTAGCGCCCGGCGGTGACGGCGGCGAACGCACCCGTCGGCGCGTCGAGCTGGCCGTCGGTGTCGTCACCCCAGCAGACGATTCCGCCCGAGGGGGCGAGTGCACAGGCGAAGTCCTTGCCCCCGGCGATGCCGGTGGCGGGAGCGGTGACCGCGCCACCGGCGAGCGAGCCGGGCACGGGGAGAACGGCCACGGCCAGGATCGCCATGGCCACGACGACGGGGATCCGGAGTCTGCGCACGCCGGGAATCTAGCCAGCGGGGCGTTCGGCGGGTTCGATTGGGGTCAGGGCACCCGGATGGTGTTGCTGGCGGCGGAGGCGGGTCCGTTGCCGCCGGGGTAGACGGCCCAGACGTTGCAGGCGTAGGTCTTGCCCCGCACCAGGTTCGCGACCACGACCGGGGACCGCACCTCGGAGCTGGTCAGGGTCGACGTCCCGTCGGTCGAGCGGCACTGGACCCAGTAGCGGGTGGGGGTCGGGCCGCCGTCGGGAGCGGTGAAGCTCACCGTGGTGCGCCGGTTGGACGCCGTCGGCGTGCTGGCCCGGACGTTGGTGACCGGCCCGGCCGGCACCACGATCGTCGCCGAGTTCGCTGACCACGCCGAGGGGCCCACCGGGTTCACCGCCCGCACCGCACACTGGTACGACCGGCCCTTGGTGAGGCTACCGACGCCGACCGGGGAACCACCGCCGGTGCCGGTGCGGGTGGTGCCGCCGTTGGTCGAGGTGCAGCGGGCCTCGTAGCGGCTGATCGCGCTGCCCGACCGGTTCTCCGGGGCGGTGAAGGTCACGCTCGTCGCCTGGCCCGACGGCAGCGGAGGGGTCGACGCCCGGACCGACTGCGGCGTCGGCGGGGTGGTCGCGGCGATCGCGAGGGTGTTCGACGGGTCGGACAGCGGTCCTTCGTCGGAGTCGCCCAGCCACGAGAAGTACTGGGCGCCGTAGCGGGCCTTGACGTGGCAGACGTAGGTCTGAGCCCCGAGCAGGTCGTGCACGTCGACCTCGGTGGTGGCCGACCCGGCGTAGATCACCGCGCCACCCGGACCGACGTCGGTCGGATACCCGTTGGGCAGGCACCGCACCTGGTAGCCCGTCGGCGTCGGGCCCGACGCCGGTGCGGTCCACGCGACGTGCACCGACCGACCGGTCCCGCCCGTGAGCGTCACCCCGGTCGGCGGCGGCGGCAGGGCCGCCTGCACCTCGAACGCGCCGATGTCGGCCCGGCCGTTCACCACCCGGTCGTAGCCGGTGCCGCGCTGGTCGGTCGTGTTGCCGGGGAACGTCGCCACCGGATCGGGGCCGGCGTCGATCGCCACCGAACCCGCCCCGAGCGCCATCGTCTTGGTCGGCCCACCGTTGTCGGCCAACGCCCCGAGGTGCACGTCGGCGATCAGGGCTCCCGATCCCGAGTCGCCGTAGAGGTTGATCCCGAAGTCCTCGCCGATCAACGACCCGGTCGCGGTCACCGCCCGGAGACCGCCGTAGAGGTAGCCGAGGACGTCGTCGCCGTAGTAGGTCGCCGAATTGCCGACCACGATCGAGCCCGAGATGGTGGTCGCCGCTGCCCCGTTGTAGAGGTACAGGCCACCGCCGTCCGCCCCTGCCGTGTTGCCGGTCAGGGTCGACTGCGCCAGGGTGAACGGAATCTCGCCCCGGAGGAGGATCGCGCCCCCCTGCCAGGCTGAGTTCCCGGTGAACGTCGAGTTGGCCACCAGGACACTTCCGTCGTCGGCCGACACCTGCAGCGCACCCCCGGACCCGTACAACCCGGTCGAGTTGCCGTCGAACGTGGAGGCGAGGATCTCGACCGAGCCGAAGCCCGGGGTGGCGGAGGGCCGGTCCTGGGCCGAGATCGAACCACCCGACGACCCGGAGTTGGTGGTGAACGTGCTCGTGGCCACCGACAGGTCGGTGTACTCGCCGACCGCCCAGATCGCACCCCCCTCGTAGACGGAGGTGTTGTGCGCGAAGGTCGAGCCGGTCACCGTGAGATCCGCCAACGTCTCGATCGCGCCGGCGTGCCCGCTCCCCGGGACCGAGGGGGTGTTGGTGGCGTCGTTGTAGGTGAAGGTCGAGTCGTCGATCGACACCGGCCCGGCATCGTCGTCGACGAAGATCGCCCCGGCCCCGACCGCGTCGTTGTGGTCGAAGGTCGTGCCGGTGATCGTCAATCCGCTGGACAGTTGGTTGGCGTATAGCGCCCCACCGAAGTACTTCGCCGAGTTGTCGGAGAAGCTCGTGTCCGTGAGCGTCACGGAGTCGGCGTAGTAGGCGCTGATCGCGCCACCCCGGATCTCGGACAGGTTGTCGGTGAAGGACCCGCCGGTGACCGACAGCGCACCGGAGTAGAGGAGTTGGATCGCGCCCCCGGGCCCATTGCTCGAGTTGTGGTCGAAGTCGGTGCCCGAGATCGTGACGGTGCCGCTGTCCTGCACCCGGAGCGCACCACCGGCGGAGTTGTACGAGAAGGTGGAGTCGGTGATCGTCACGTTGCCCGAGCCACGGATGAACAGCCCGGCGCCGGATCCGGATCCGGGGCCGCCGTTCGTGGTGGTGTTGTGGGAGAAGGTCGAGCCCGTCACCGTCACGGTGCCGCAGTCCCGGACGGATGCCCCGGCGCCGGTGGAGATGGTGCCGGTGGTCGGCGACCCGTAGCTCACCGTCACCCCGCTGAGCGCCACGTCGATGCCGGTGGAACCGCAGGTGAGGTTCAGGTCGGCACCGTTGGCGTTGTTGACCCGGCCGTGGGTGA
>JAFMJM010000136.1 GCA_017853455.1 Acidimicrobiia bacterium
GGGCGGCCCGGCCGGCGGCGGTCCGCTCGGCGATGGTCGGGTGCGGGACCGGTTGGGCGTCGGCGAAGAGGTGCTGGTCGTCGGTCACCGGGCGGAGCCTAGGTCGACCGGTCGACCCATCGATCGGGGGCGCCGGTTCGTCGCCCGCTCCGGCGTGTGGTTGGATGCCGCGATGAAGTTCTCCGTCGGATATCCGCTCCTCGGGCACCCCGCCGATCCGGCACTGGTCGCCCCCGATTTCATCAGCGAGTTCGCCCGCACCGCGGAGGACCTCGGTTACGACTCGGTCAACATCACCGAGCACCCGATCCCCGGCGACAAGTGGCTGGGTGCGGGCGGTCACCACGCCATCGACCCGTTCGTCGGCCTGGCGTTCGCCGCGGCGGCGACCTCGCGGATCCGGCTGCTCACCAACCTGACGGTCCTGCCGTACCGCAATCCGTTCCTGCTCGCGAAGACCGTGGCGTCGCTCGACCGGGTGTCGGGCGGGCGCGTGATCCTGGGCGTCGGCACCGGGTACCTCAAGCCGGAGTTCTTCGCCATGGGCGTCGACTTCGAGGAGCGCAACGACCTGTTCGACGAGTCGATCGAGGTCTGCCGGATGGCCTGGACCGGCGACAGCGTGGTCTACGAGGGTCGGCACTTCTCCGTGAAGGGCAACTCTGCGCAGCCTCCGCCGGTCCAGGACCCGGTGCCGATCTGGATCGGCGGCAACGCCAAGCTCACCCGGCAGCGGGTCGCGACGGTGGCGCAGGGGTGGATGCCCATGCCCAACCCGCCGCAGTTCGCCGCCACCCGGCGCAGCCCGGTGCTCGAGAACTTCGACGACCTCGCCGCGATGCTCGACGACCTGCGCGCCCGCAAGGCCGAGGCCGGCCGGACCGAGCCGACCGACGTGATGTTCCTGTCGTTCGACGAGTCGGCACCGTGCACGGGGGACTGGGACCCGGCCCGGGCGATCGCCGAGATCCGCACGGCCGAGGAGCTCGGGGTGACGGCCTTCGCCATCACGGCGATGGGCGCGACCCCCGAAGAGTCGCTCGAGGTGGTCCGCACCTACGGCCGCGAGGTGGTCGCCGCCTTCTCCTGACGCCGGACCGCCCGACCCGGGTGCGCGGCGAACCGGTCGTCGGCCCCAGCTTCGTCGTTCGGGCGTCCGTGGGGCCTCCGGCCCCCGGACGCGTCCAGACGACGGAGTCGGGAACCGGGTCGGGGCGGGCGGCGTTGAACGGGGGTCCGCCACGAACGGGGGTTCCCATGGCGACCGAACTGCTCGAGCGACCGACCGCCGCCGCACCCGAGGTCGTGGTGCGCGTCGTGGGGGGCGACGGGGGTGGCGACGGTCGCGACCGGCGTCCGGTCCGGCGGCGTCGCTTCCCGTGGCGGACGACCGGGGTGCTGGCGGCCGTCGTCGCCCTGGCCATCGCCGTGGGCCTGGTCGCCCAGGCGGTCGGCCGGTTCGACCTGCACTTGTTCGGCTCGACCACCGTCGACCGCTCGGCGCCGGTCGTGCTGAAGGAGATCCGGGAGGTCGCGACCTTCACCGCTGCGACGGGCGAGTTCGAGTCGACCGTCGACGTCGAACGCACGATCGACAACGTCCCGGCGTTCGTGGCCGGGGAGCACACCATCTTCCTGGGGGTCGGTCGGGTCGACGCCACCGTCGACCTCTCGGCGCTCGGCACCGACGCCGTCACCGTCACCGGTGACCGGTCGGTGCGGGTCGTGCTGCCGGCCCCACGCCTCGGTCGCGCGGTGGTGGACCCCGTCCGGAGCCACGTGCTCAGCCGCGACCGTGGAGTGGTCGACCGGGTGGCCGGCGTGTTCACCGACAGCCCCACGGGCGAGCGGGCCCTGATGGTGAAGGCGCAGCGTCGGATCGGGGCGGCCGCGGCCGCGAGCGATCTACGGGACCGCGCCGAGGCCGGGACGACCCGGATGGTGAAGGGACTGCTGAGCCGGCTCGGCTACGACCGGGTCGAGGTCGCGTTCGCCGACTGACGCGGCCGGTCCGCCGGGACCGGTGGTCAGTCCTCGAAGTGGGCCTCGGGCAGGCGACAGTCGCCGATCGCGTCGGCGCGTCGGTGGAGCATCGCCCGGACGTCCTCCATGCCGTGCCCGATGATGAACCGACCCTCGGTCACGCCCTCGACGCAGAACCGACCGAGCTCGTCGAGGTCCATGACCGCCACCTCGCGGCCCTGGTCGGCGAGGTAGCGCTTGAAGTCCTCGAAGGTCGTCGCCGGGGCCGGCGGCCGGGGCTTGACCCGCTGGAGCTCGGTGGGCCGGTTGCGCCCTGCGGTCCAGAGACCGGTGTCGAGGAGGCCCCCCGACGGGTAGAACACGGCGGCGCGCACGACCGAGCCCTCGGCGATCAACTGGTTGGCGAGGGCTTCGGTGAAGCACGACACCGCCGCCTTGCTCGACGCGTACACCGACGCGAACGGCACGGGTGCGAAGCCCCCGTCGCCCGACGACGTGTTGACGACCACCCCGGGCTCGCCGCTCGCCAGCATGCGGGGCACGAAGGCCAACGACCCCCACACCACGCCGAACACGTTGACGTTGAAGCACCACCGCCAGTCGTTGGGCTCCTGCTCCCAGGGCTTGCCACCCCCGCCCGACGTGACGCCGGCGTTGTTGAACAGCAGGTGGCAGGCGCCGTAGGTGTCGTAGACGTGGTCGGCCAGGGCCTCGACGGCGTCGTTGTCGGACACGTCGACGATGCGTCCCTCGACCTCGCCCAGCCGGCTGAGCTCGGCGACGGCGGCGTCGAGCACCGACTGCTCGATGTCGACGATCACGACCCGGGCCCCCTGCTCGAGGAGCGCGCGGCAGATGCCCTTGCCGACGCCGTTGGCGCCGCCGGTGACGACGGCGACACGACCCCGGACGTCGGGCAGCACGGAGGAGACGGCGGTGGAGGATTCCTGGCTCATGGGGCGGACCCTAGGCCAGGTCGGGAGGGCGCCCGCCGCACAGTGCGCCGAGCGAGGGCGGTCGCTCGCAGGAGAGGTGCGCCAGGACCGGGTCGACGACGTGGTCGGGGAACTGGGGGTCGAACCAGGTGTCGACCACGGCCCAGTGGAAGGGGTGACGCATGTAGTCGTCGGTGAGGCCGGCGCGTTCGGCGAACTCCTGCTCCCACACGTGGGTCCAGGGCCCCGTCCCGCTCGCCCGTGCGAGTGACCACGACCGGATGGCGGGGATGTGACCGGGCATCGCGGCGAGGTCGGCCTCGAGGGCCGCGACCGACGCCGCCGGTGCGTCGGGCCGCACCGAGAGCAGGAGGGTCCGCTTGACCACCGTGGCGGCCGTCTCGGCGACCGCCCGCGCCGCGATCGGCTCCAGGACGACCGCGGTCCCGGGTTCGACCAGGGCCCGGACCCCGTCGTGGGCCAGGACGGCGTCGAGCCGGGCGGCGTGGTCGAGGAGGAGGTCCCAGGTGCACGCGTCGGCCCCGAGCCCGGGCGGGGCGACGACGCCCGGGAGGTGGAGCCCGGCGTGCGACGCCAGCAGGCCCGGGATCGAGTCGGTGAGCGCACCGAGCCCGGCGACGGCGGCGGCCGGGTCGGTCAGGGGCCGACCCACCACCACGGCCCGGACGCCGTCGGGTCGCGGACCGGGATCGGGTGGTGCCGCGAACGTCGGTACCGGGGCGGGCGCGAGCACCCGGCGTTCGCGGTCGAGCGCCAGGGCGTCGGTGGCAGCCCACCAGGCTGCGACCGCCGGGTCGGTCGAGGCCACCCGGGTCCGCCAGAAGGTGGCCAGGTCGGCGAGGTGCCACTCGCAGGTGACCGTGACCGTGCCGGGTCGGCCGGCCGAGGTCCAGCGCACGACGGCGGGCGGGCCGCCCCGGGCGAGCACGGCGGGCTCGTACTCGGTCCGGCACCGCTCGACCCAGGCCGCGGCCTCGGAGGCGGGCAGGACCACGCGGTCCACGACGACGGGTCCGGAGGTCATCGTGGGAACCTATCCACGGCGGCGGAGGCGGGAGAGATCGTGTCCGGGGGAGCGGGGAGCCACGGGTACACTCCTCCATCCCATGGCATCGTTGACCACCACCGTCGAAGAGGTCGAGCCGAACAAGGTGCGCGTCAGCGTGACCGTTCCGGCCGCCGAGTTCGAGAAGGCGGTCGACGCCGCCTTCCGCAAGATCGCCCGCGAGGTGAAGGTCCCCGGGTTCCGCCCGGGCAAGGCCCCCCGCCAGATCCTCGAGCAGCGGGTCGGCGTGGAGTACGCCCGGGAGCAGGCGCTGCGTGACGCCCTGCCCGAGTACTACGAGCAGGCGATCACCGACGAGGACGTCGACGCCATCGCCATGCCCGAGATCGAGATCACGGCGGGCGCCGACGACGGCGACGTCGCCTTCGACGCGGTGGTCGAGGTCCGGCCGGTCGTGACCGTGGCGGGCTACGACGCCCTGCAGGTCGAGATCCCGAGCCCCGAGGTCGCCGACGACGTCGTCGACTCCCAGGTCGACGCCCTCCGTGAGCGCTCGGCCGACCTCACCGACTCCGAGGACCCCCTCGTCGACGAGAACTTCGCCCTGATCGACATCAAGGGCTCCATCGACGGTGAGGCCGTCGACGCCCTCAGCGCCACCGACTTCCTGTACGAGGTCGGCTCGGGCATGTTGGTCGAGGAGCTCGACGCCGCCGTTCGCGGGACCCGGCCCGGTGCGATCCTGTCGTTCACCGCGTCACTCGACGAGCGCTTCGGCGACCGCGAGGGGGCCGAGGTCACCTTCGACGTCGTCGTCAAGGACGCCCGGCGCAAGGTGCTTCCCGAAGTCACCGACGACTGGGTGTCGGAGGTCTCCGACTTCGACACCGTGGCCGCGCTGCGCGACGACATCCGGACCCGCATGTCGCTGATCGCCCGGGTGCAGGCCCAGATGACGGTCCGCGACAAGGTGCTCGAGGCCGCCGCCGCCCTCGTCGACATCGAGGTGCCCGAGGCGCTCGTCAACACCGAGATGGAGCGTCGCCTCCACGACCTCGCCCACCGGCTCGAGGCCCAGGGGGTCACGATCCCGCAGTACCTGGCCATGACCGGCCAGGACCAGCAGGTGTTCGTCGACGACCTCCGGGGTGCCTGCACCGAGGCGGTGCGCGCCGACCTGGCGCTGCGCTCGGTCGTCGCCCAGGAGGCCATCGAGATCGACGAGGCCGAGATCGACGAGGAGGTCGCCCGGCTCGCCGAGCGTCTCCAGGAGAAGCCGGCCCGGGTCCGCAAGGACCTGGAGCGGCGCGGAGCCATCGACGCCCTGCGCTCCGACCTCGCCCGCGGCAAGGCTCTGCGGTTCCTGGTCGACCACGCCGTGGTCGTCGACGAGGATGGCAACGCCGTCGACCTGACCCTGCCCGAGGGCGAGGCGGTCGCCGCCGCCCCGGCCACCGAGTCGAGCGAGACCCCCGACCCCACCACCCCGGCGGAGCCCGCCGCGGACAACGAGGAGACCCCCCAGTGATCGAGCCGATCCAGAACTACCTCGTCCCCACCGTCATCGAGCAGACCAACCGCGGCGAGCGTGCCTTCGACATCTACTCGCGCCTGCTCAAGGAGCGGATCATCTTCCTCGGCACGCCGGTCGACTCGGCCGTGGCCAACCTGATGATGGCCCAGCTGCTGCACCTCGAGAGCGAGGACCCCGAGAAGGACATCTCGATCTACATCAACTCGCCCGGCGGCGAGATCACGGGTCTCTTCGCCATCTACGACACGATGCAGTACATCAAGCCCGACGTCTCGACCATCTGCATCGGCCAGGCCGCCTCGGCCGCCGCGGTGCTGCTGGCCGCCGGCACCAAGGGCAAGCGCTACGCCCTGCCGCACGCCCGGATCCTGATCCACCAGCCCCACGGTGGCGCCCAGGGCCAGGCCGTCGACATCGAGATCCAGGCCAAGGAGATCCTGCGCATGCGCGAGCTCCTCGACAACATCCTGGCCCACCACAGCGGCCAGTCGGTCGAGCGGATCTCCAAGGACACCGACCGCGACTTCATCATGAGCGCGGCCGAGGCCAAGGACTACGGCATCGTCGACGAGATCCTCACCAACCGGGAGCTCTCGTCGATCGGCATCCCCGCCGGGGTCAGCTGACCCACCCGACCGGCGAACCGGGGGAGCGCACGTGGCCAAGTTCGGTGACGGTGGCGACCTGCTGAAGTGCTCGTTCTGCGGGAAGAGCCAGAAGCAGGTCAAGAAGCTCATCGCGGGACCCGGCGTCTACATCTGCGACGAGTGCATCGATCTCTGCAACGAGATCATCGAGGAGGAGCTCTCCCAGAGCCCCGAGGTCCACTTCGACGAGCTGCCGAAGCCCAAGGAGATCTACGACTACCTCAACGGGTACGTCATCGGGCAGGAGCAGGCGAAGAAGATCCTCTCCGTCGCCGTCTACAACCACTACAAGCGGGTGCAGGCGGGCGCCTACGGCGACCCCGACGTCGAGCTGGCCAAGTCCAACATCATGCTGATCGGCCCGACGGGGTGCGGCAAGACGCTGCTCGCCCAGACGCTGGCGCGCCTGCTCAAGGTGCCGTTCGCCATCGCCGACGCCACCGCCCTCACCGAGGCGGGCTACGTGGGCGAGGACGTCGAGAACATCCTGCTCAAGCTGATCCAGGCGGCCG
>JAFMJM010000137.1 GCA_017853455.1 Acidimicrobiia bacterium
CGACGCGACCGGGTGATCGGCTGGGTGGGCCTCGTCGGCTGCGTGGGCGCGCTCGTCTGTCTCGTCGTGCAACTCGCGCGCGACGACGTGACGGGCCTCGTGATCCTGGTCGGCTTCGCCGCGGCGATCCTCGTGGCGCGGGTCGTCTACGCCCGGCGATCGCCCCCACCGGCGGCGAACGGCGAGTCGTCACCCCAGAGCGCGTCGCGCACCTGACGGCGCAGGAGCTTGCCGGTGTCGTCTCGCGGCAGGGTCGCCTCGATCAGGTAGCGCGTCGGGCGCTTGTAGCCGGCGATCCGCTCGTCGGCCCGGGCCTGCAGGGTGGCGACGACCGCCTCGGGATCGTGGCCGTCGCCCACGACCACGACCGCGACGGGCACCTCGCCCCGCTCGTCGTGGGGTGCCGCCACCACGCACAGATCGGCGACACCGGGGACCGACTCGAGCTCGGTCTCGATCTCGGCCGGGTAGACGTTGACCCCGGCGGAGACGATCACGTCGGCGCGCCGGCCCGACAGGAACAGCCAGCCGTCCTCGTCGACCCACCCGATGTCACCGGCCGTGAACGCATCACCCCGGTAGGCGGCGGCCGTCTTGTCGGGGTCGCCCTTGTAGGCGAACGGGGTGCCGCCCGAGCGGAAGTAGACACCGCCCTCGGTGCGCGGGGGGACCTCGTGGCCGTCGTCGTCGAGGATCACCACACCGGCGGCCGTGTGGATCTTCCCGACCGTGCCGGGGCGGGCGATCCACTCCTCGCTCGAGGCCAGCGTCATCCCGCCCTCGCTCACGCCGAAGTACTCGGTGAAGATCGGGCCCAGCCAGTCGTGCATCCGCTGCTTGAGCCCGATCGGGCAGGGCTCGCCGCCGTGGATCACCGACCGCAGGCTCGGGACCGGGAGGCGAGCGCGCACGGCGTCGGGGAGCGCGAGCATCTGGCGGAACATGGTCGGCACCATGATCGTCGAGGCCGCACCGGCCGCCAGCAGGTCGACGGCCGCCTCGGCGTCCCAGCGCTCCATGATCCGCAGCGGGGTGCCCTGGGCGAGCGCCGCGAGCGCGAACGTGAGGGGCGCGCCGTGGAACAGTCGCGACACCACGAGGTGCTCACCGTCGCGGGGGATGCCCAGCGCCGGCCCGTACATCGCGCTCGCCCGGAAGGCGTCCTGGAAGGGGAGGTCGCCCGACCCGGGTCGGACCACGCCCTTCGGTCGGCCGGTGGTGCCGGAGGTGTACGACATGCGCCAGCCGCGCCGATCGGCGGGCAGGGGAGCGGCGTCCTGGGCCGCGATCCACGTGGGGTGGTCACGCTCGAGGTCGAGCACCGCGCAGCCGGCGGCCGCCCCGGCCTCCCGGGCCGACTCGACGTCGGTGATCACCGCCCGCGACCCGGCGTCGGCGAGCAGGTAGCCGATCTCGGTGGGGGTCCAGCCGGTCTTGACCGGGGTGACGACCATCCCGGCCCGCATGGCGCCGAGCAGGGCGACGACGTGCTCCACGTGGTTGTGGGCGATCACCGACACGTGGTCGCCGGGGACGAGCCCGTGGGCCTCGACGCCGTGCCCGAAGCGGGTCGTCTCGTCGTCGAGCTCGGCCCAGGTGAGGGTGCGGCGGGCGTCGGAGAGGGCGACGTCGGTGGATGCCCGGCCGACCAGCTCCCAGAGCGGGGTGGCAGCGTTCGTGGTCATGGCCGGATCGTAGGAGACTGGGCCGCATGAGCCTCCAGGACGATCTCGGCTACACGGTGACGCCCGCCAACGGCCTGCAGCGGGCGACCCAACGGTTCGCGTCGTCGCGGCCCGGGGCGTGGCTGTTCGGGCACACCGCCCACCGGCTCGACGCGCTCACCCTCCGGTGCACGGGTGGACGGTCGACCCTGGCCGGGATCGTGGCGGGCATCCCGGTGGTGACGGTCACGACGACCGGCCGCCGGTCGGGACGGCCCCGGCCGATGCCACTCCTGGGCGTGCCGGTCGCCGGCGACCTGGCGCTGCTCGGCACCAACTTCGGTCGGGCGGCGATGCCGGCCTGGTACCTGAACCTCATCGCCGACCCGCACGCGACGGTCACCCACCGCGACCGCACGGTTCCGGTCGTGGCCCGGGTGGCGACGCCCGCCGAGGAGGCCGAGGTGCTGGCGACGGCCGCCCGGATCTACCCGGGGTACGACCGCTACCGCGAGCGGATCACCGGCCGGGCGATCCCGGTGCTGGTGCTCGGGTCGGCGTCCGGCGACCGGGCGGGATGATCTCGCCTCCGTGGATCCCGGGGCCGGGCGAGGTGAGGATCCCGCGCCGGCGGGCCTTCTCGACCCAGCTCACCACGGTCCGGCGGGAGACGCCCCGAGCGGTCGCGATCTGCTGCGCGTAGCCGCGGCCGTGGGCGAGGTAGTCGCGCGCGATCCCCTCGAGGAACGCGTCGTCGAGCGCGCGGTTGACCGGTGCCCGGGTCGCGTCGATCACCTCGGGGAATCCGTCGACCGGGTACTCGTGGTCGAACGGGTCGCCGCCCGCGACGACGATCGCCGGGACGAGGCGGGTCACGACGTCGACCGGCGTCGCCCAGCGGAACTCCCGTTGGAGCCGGACGAGGTCGAGCCCGTCGGCGGCTTCGGCGACGAAGCGCACGAGGGCCGGAACGCCGTCGACGAGGTCGACGGTCGCGTCGAACCGGTACACGTCACGGCCGGTCCGGGGGTCGTGCAGGCTGAGGTCGAACACGACGGGCATGGGGATCTCCACGCCGTCGGCGGGAGCCCACGTGCCGGTCGTGGGCAGGCGGCGCAGGCGTGACGACAGCACGAGGTGCCCGGCCCCGTCGGCGGGACCTCCGGGGTCGACGGTGGTGTCGGCGGCGGGCGTCACCGGGTGGGGTCAGCCGGTGAACGTCGGATCGCCGCCGGAGCCCCCGTCGTCGGGGCCCGGATCGGTGGTCGCGGTGGTCGTCCCGACCCGTTCGCTCGGGGTGCCGTCGGCCGCGGTCGCGAACACGGCGAGCTCGTACTCGGTGCCGGGCTCGAGTTCGGGCAGGACGGTGACCCGACCCGACAGCGATCCGGGACCGGCGAACCACGTGGTCGTCCCGGTCGGGCGGTACAGCACGGTGTAGGTCAGTGGACCGGGGTGCCCGCCGGTCGGCGGGTCGGTCCAGTACAGGGTGATCTCCCGGTCGCCACCCTGTGCGGCCGGGCCGGGGCTGCCGACCGGACCGAGGGGGGTGGCCGTGACGACGTTGGAGTCGGGCTGGTCGCCGACCGGAGCGGGTGCGTGGGCGTGCACGACGAACTCGTACGCCGTGCCGTTGGTGAGTCCGGTGATGGTGGTGAAGCACTGCGCGGGATCGGCGATCACCACCGTGGTGTAGGGGTCCGCCGACCCGGCGGGCCGGTACCCGACCACGAACGAGTCGACGGGGTACGCCGGGTTCACCGGGTCGACCTGGCTCCAGGTGAGGTCGACGGTCCCGTCGCCGACGGCGCTCACGACGAGGCGCGGGGCGAGCGTGGTCTGGATCGCCCCGATGTTCGAGGCGCCGCTGCCGTCCCAGCGGGGGTTGCCCCACACGTCGGTCGCGATCGGGTCGGTCGTGATCGGATCACGTAGCACGTTGGCGCCGATGGGCACCACGCCCTGCGTGTCGGGAATCGCGTCGATGAGCACGCCGGGCGTACCGCCGAACTCGAACAGGGGTGTCAGGGCGGCGTCACCGGGGTAGAAGCCGCCGGCGTACAGACCGGGGACGGCGGTGATGACGGTGGCGCCGATCAGTGTGTTGATCGCCGCCGCGTTCTGGAGGTTCGTCGGCTGCGCCCACGTGTACTGGTCGCCGGTGATCGTGCCGCTGCTGGCGACCGCGAACAGGGCGAGGTTGTTGTCGGAGGAGGAGGGCTTGCTGACCCCGATCGCCGAGTGGGTGATGTCGATGGTCGAGCTCTCGTGGGCGACGACCATGCCGGCCGCGGGCCGGAGACACTGACCCGCTTGCTCACTGAGGTGGCACTCGGTGGCGCCGACCAGGACGGTCGAGCTCTGCACGTGCAGTGCCGAGCGGCCGCTGTAGCCACCGGCGACGATCACGTCGGACGAATCCAGGTCGGCCGGGATGAAGGTGCTACCCAGCCGGACGATGGAGTTGGTGAGGTAGGCGTCGAGGACACCGCCGTCGTGGCCGCCGACGGTGAGGCCGCCGGCGCCCTGGAACTGCGACGACACGATCGCGACGACGGCGGTCGACGGGGCCGACCACTGCACCGACTGCATGTTGCGCAGGTCGCTGAACAGCGAGTTGCGGATGGTGAGGTCGCCGGCGTTGCCGCCGAAGACGAAGGCGTTGCTGCCGAAGTCGGGCGCGGCCATCACCGAGTCGTTGAACCACGAGTCGGTGATCGTGAGGTTGGCGCCCGTCCCGACCCGGATCGCGGGGTCCTCGCACCGGTGGGAGAGGTTGGTGATGCTCTCGGCGTTCATCCCGTCGATGCTGAGCGACGCCTGGTCGTTCACCCGGGCGAGGCGCGACATCTTGGTGACGGACAGGTGCTCGAGGGTGACCTCGATCGCCGAGTTGTCCTGGCCCGCCGTGCCGATGTCGACGAACGACACGGGGGCGGTGAGCATCAGGTCGTTCGACGCCGCCGGGCACCGGCCGGCCTGGACCGAGTTGATGTTTCCGTTGGGGTCGGCGAACAGCGGGTCGGCGGAGAACTCGGCGCCCTGGCCGTCGATCGTGACCGACTCGGTGATCTTCAGGACGAACGGGGCGTCGCCCGTCGGCGCTGCGCAGACGTAGCCGGGGCTGATCGGTTGGAAGAGGTGGACCTTCGGAACGTCGACGACGATGGTGTCGGCGCCCGGGTTGGCGTTGGCGAGACCCACGGCCTCGAGGATCGATCCCGGACCGGAGCACTCACCGGTGGTCACGTGGAAGGTGGTGGGGGCGGCCCCGGCGTCGAGGGCCGGGACGGCGACGGCGGTCGCCACGAGCAGGACGGCGACGGCGATGGCCCGGAGGCGGTGCATGCGGAGCTCCTGGGAGACGGCCGTGACGGGCCGGGACGTGTCCACGAGGGTAGGGCCGGGAGCACTGGATCTTCCATGATGGAAGGTTGACGGCCCGAGCGGAAGGTCGACGGCCGATCCGACGGGCGGGCCCGTCTGCGAGGATGCAGCCATGAGCGAACCCGGTCAGCGCCCCCTGTTCCTCCACGAGGTCATCGACGTCGTGGGGCAGCACCAGTGGGACTACATGGAGCACGCCAAGGCCCAGGCCGGCCACGAGAAGGTCGACTTCGAGCTGCTCGGCACCTGGTACGTGATGGGGATCACCGGCCGCTGGCCCCAGGTGATCAACATCTGGGACATCCCCGACGGCTGGGACGGCTGGTTCGGCAAGGTCGACCGGCTCGGCATGAAGCGCATGAGCAACGCCCACCTGCACGGCTGGTGGACCACGGCCTACACCTACCGCACGGGCGGCTACGACCGGCTGCTCGCCGGCGCCCCGGGCTGCCCGACCATGACGTCGCTCGCCGCCGACGGGGTCCGCGGGTCGCTGTTCGTCCACGAGATCACCGAGGTCCGGCCGGGTACGGCCCTCGAGTACCTGGCCGCCGTGCGCGCCGAGCGGGCACCGTTGATGGCCGACTACGGCCACCACCTCGTGGGCCTCTACGAGGTCATGATGCACGACACCGAGGTGTGCACCGTCTGGGCCACCGAGGCCGAGGAGCACGTCCGGATGGGCAAGGCCCGCGACGTCGCCCGGGGCCTGCTGTCGGAGTCGGCGGCCGGGGTGGCCGGCGACGACCGGATCGAGGCGTGGCACCGCCGGGCGCGCGACTGGGCGACCCGCTGGCGCGAGGAGCTCATGACGCCCGCCCCCGACACCCTGTGCGCGCCGCTCGAGGTGCCGGTCGACGACAGCGTGACCGACGGCGCCTGAGCCGACCCCGGAGGGACCGACCGTGACCGAACGCAACCCCCACGCCGGCGAGGCGTTCACCGACGACGACGCCGCGATCGCCGCCGCCCTCGCCGACGTCAGCATTCCGGCGCTGATGTGCGCGATGGTGCACGTCACGGGTGACCCGGAATGGGTGCGCGGCCCGCTCCGGCCCCAGGGGCTGTTCCTCAACGAGTACCAGGGCTACATGAGCGAGGACGACAAGGCCGAGGTGCGCCGGCGCGCGCTGCCGGCCATCGCCGCGTTCCGCGACGGCGGGTGTGTCCTGCCGCCGACGCCGTCGGCCGCGGTGCTCCACGAGATGATGGACTTCCTCGCCTGCGCGCCGGTCGACGACGCGTTCGTGCCCATGTTCGTCGAGGACCTGCGCCTCGACGGCGCCGACCCCGACCGGATCGCGTGGGGCGACGACCTCCCCGCCGGCGTGCGCGCGGCGTCACCGGTGCTGGTGATCGGCTGTGGCGAGGCCGGCCTGCTCGCCGCCGTCCGGCTCCAGGAGGCGGGGTTGCCGTTCACGGTGATCGAGAAGAACGCCGGCCCCGGCGGGACCTGGTTCGAGAACCGCTACCCGGGGGCCCGCGTCGACGTCGGCAGCCACTTCTACTGCTAC
>JAFMJM010000001.1 GCA_017853455.1 Acidimicrobiia bacterium
GGCCCCGAATGAAACTTCGGAACCTCGACCCCAGGACCTGGACCCTCGGTGCGAAGATCGGTGTGACCCTGGTCCTCGCCGCCCTGGTGCCGATGGCCGTGCTGTCCTTCTACGCCACCCGCGCCGGCCAGGACGCCGTGGAGAAGTCGGAGCTCGCCAACGCCCAGGGCGCCGCCCTCGTCGGCGCCTCCGCCGTCACCGAGTACCTCGACGGGGTCTCCCGCCGGGCCGAGCAGTTCGGCACCGCCTCCGACGTCGTGGCCTACATCAACGACCCGACCAACACCCCACAGCCGTCGTTCGGAGCCGCCAAGTCATCGCCCGACGTGCGGTCGATCCTCGTCATCGACGCCAAGGGGAACGTCGTCTCCGGGATCCCACCGTCCTCCGTCGGCAAGAGCTTCAACACCGCCGGGTGGTTCGTCGAGGCCATCAGCGGCAAGACGGCGGTCGGCGACGTGGAACCGGACGCCGACAGCGGTCGGTACATCATCACCGTGGCGTCGCCGGCCCGTCGACCGGGGCAGGCCGTGGTGGGCGCCGTGAGCATCGGCGTCAGCAGCGAGGACGTCATGTTCGCCCTGAGCCAGAGCCCGCTCATCCCGGGCGGCCAGGCGGTGCTGGTCGACGACGGTCGGGTGATCGCCGCGCGCGACAGCCGCTACCAGGGCCGGACGCTCGACGACCTCGGGCTCGGGTCGGTGGCCCGGAAGATCGAGAACAACTCCAAGGGCACGATCGCCAAGGTGCCCCTCGTCGACCGCGGCGAGCAGGTCGTGGCGTGGGCCACCACCCGCACCGGCGCCACTGCCATGGTCATCGAGCCGCGCAGCGTGTTCCTCGACCCGATCGACAGCCTGGCCCGCAACACCCGGATCGCCCTGGTGGTGGTGGGTGTCATCGCCCTGCTCGCCGCCGTGTTCGTCGCCCGGCGCCTGTCGCGCCCCGTGCGTGCGCTCACCCTGGCCGCCCAGGCCATCGAGGCCGAGCAGGAGCCGGACGCCGAGGCACTCGCCCGCCTCGGTCGCTCCCGGGACGACGTCGGGCGCCTGGCCCGGGTGTTCACCCGGATGGCCGAGCAGGTCGCCGTCCGTGAGCGCAAGCTGCGCGAGCAGGTCAAGGCCCTGCGGGTCGAGATCGACCAGGAGCGGCGCAAGCAGTCGGTCGAGGAGGTCGTCGACTCCGACTTCTTCCGCGAACTCGAGTCACGCGCGGCCCAGATCCGCCAACGCATGAAGACGGGAACCGCCGACGGAGCCGGTGCGGCCGAGGGTGGCGACGGCGACGGCGCAACCGACGACACCGACGGAGCAACGGCATGAGGTGGTCCCGGATCCTGGTCGCAGCCACGGTCGTCGCGGTCGCCGCGGTCACCGCCGGGTGCGGCTCGTCGTCCTCGTCACGATCGTCGGGCTGCACACCCGTCTCGATCGGGTTCATGGGGCCGCTCACCGGTGGCGACGGCGCGCTCGGGCGCTACAACCGCAACGCCTCGGAGATCGCGGTCGCCGCGTACAACGCCGACCACGCCGACTGCCCGGTCGGGCTGGTGTCGTTCGACTCGCAGGGCAACGGCGAATACGCCGTGAACCTCGCCGACCAGATCGTCGCCGACCCCGAGATCGTCGCACTGGTCGGCCCGACGTTCAGCGGCGAGACCCTCGCCACGATGCCGACCTTCGAGGCGGCCGGGCTCCCGGTCATCACGGCCTCGGCGACCAACCCCACCCTCTCCGAGCAGGGCTGGAAGTACTTCCACCGCATCGTCGGGAACGACGCCACCCAGGCCCCCGCCGGCGTCACGTACCTCACCCAGGCGCTCGGCGTGAAGAAGGTCGCCGTCATCGACGACACCAGCGTCTTCGGCAAGACCCTCGCCGACCTCGCCGCCAAGAGCTTCGCGGACGAGGGCGTCGAGGTCGCGATCCGGTCGAGCATCGACCCCGACAGCGTCGACTACCGCAACACCGTCACCGCGCTCCAGGGTTCGGGCATCGACGCCATCTACTTCGGTGGCGTCACCACTCCGGGCGGCCGACTCGTGCGCCAGACCCGCGACGCCGGCATCACCGCGCCGTTCATCGGCGGTGACGGCCTGTACGGCGGTGACTTCTTCGACAATTCCGGCGGCGCGGCGGTGGGAGCCTTCGTCACCTGCGCCTGCCTCAACGCCGCGCAACCCAAGGGCGCCCGGCAGGAGGCGTTCGTCGCCGCCTACAAGGAGCGCTTCGGAGCGGACCCGACCTACTTCGCCACGGAGTACTTCGACGCCACCAACCTGGTGCTCGAGGCCATCCGGACCGGTCACACCACCCGCGCCGAGATCCAGGCCTGGCTCGCCGACGTCGACTACAAGGGCGTCACCAAGGAGATCCGGTTCGACCGGCGGGGCGAGATCCAGGGCAGCCCGGTCTTCGTGTTCCGGATCGGCCCCGACGGCTCGTACAACCAGGTGGGTTCGGTCGTCGACGGCAAGCTGAGCCAGGGCTGACCCCCGGTCCCGGTCCCGGTCCCGGTGCCGACGGTGCCGGGATCAGGCGGTCGCGGTCCCGACCACGTCGCTGGTCGCACCGAGGTGGTCGACCAACGCCCGGTCGATCCCCGCAGCGACCCGGTCGGGAGGCCCGTGGCCGTCGACCGTGACCAGCCGTCCGAGTCCGGCGTACCAGTCGAGGAGCGGTCGGGTCCGCTCCTCGTACCGGGCGAGGCGACGGCGCACGACGGCCGGCTCGTCGTCGGCCCGGCGGACGGTCGGCCCGCCGCAGCGGTCGCAGCGGCCCGTCACGTCGGTGGTACTCGACACGGCGTCGCAGCAGATGCACACGCGTCGCCGGGCGATCCGCCGGAGGACGACGTCGGGCGCCACGGCGATGTTCACCGCGACGTCGACGTCGCCCTCCGGGATGTCGGCGAGCAGCTCCGCCTGGCGGACGGTGCGGGGGTATCCGTCCAGGACGCAGCCGACGCCGAATCGGTGGCGCGCGAGCGAATCACGCACCACCGAGAGCGCGAGGGAATCGGGGACCAGCTCCCCGGTCAGCAGGTAGGGCTCGAGGGCGGCCGCCCGGGTTCCGCCACCCCGCACGGTCCGGCGGAACTCGTCGCCGAGGGCGAGGTGGGCCCAACCGTGACGCTCGGCGAGGAGCCGACCCTGGGTCCCCTTGCCCGACCCCTGACGCCCGAGCAGCACCACCGTCGTCATCGCCACCCCTCCTGTCCGTGCCCCGAGCACGGGGTCCCGGGTCCCCCGGGCACCCCCTCCGGGAGCCGTCGCCGAACATCATCGGTATCACAACGCTCCCACAACAGGGACCAAAGTCACATCGTCCGACGGCCGATCGGAGCCACCGGGCGGACCTGACCGGCCGCGTCCGTACAATCACAGCGTGCGCACCACCGATGCTCCCGTCCGCCGCCCCACCAGCGCGGCCCGGGTCGTCCGGATCACCCCCGACGGGCGCACCACCCTCCCCGACCGCCTCGCCACCGAGGAGCCGATGGAGATCCGGGTCCACGGGCCCGGCGAGGCACCCGTCCCGGTGGCGGTGACGATGCGCACCCCCGGCAACGACTTCGCCCTGGCCGTCGGCTTCCTCCTGGCCGAGGGCCTCCTGGCCGGGCCCGCCGACCTCGACGGCATCGCCTACTGCCTCGGCGGCGACGGCGAGCAGCAGTTCAACGTCGTGACCGTCCGCCTCCGCACGCCGGTCGTCGCCCGGGTCCGGCCCCGCAACGTCGTCACGACCTCGGCGTGCGGCGTGTGCGGCACCGCCTCGATCGACGACATCGCCGACCACTGCACCCCCGTCACCGCCGGGCCCGAGGTCGCGGCGACCGTCCTCGACGCGCTCCCCGGCACGCTCGCCGGCGCCCAGCGCACGTTCGACGTCACCGGCGGGGTGCACGCCGCGGCCCGCTTCTCCCCCGACGGTCGCCTCCTCGACGTCCGGGAGGACGTCGGGCGCCACAACGCGCTCGACAAGCTCGTCGGGCAGGCGCTCCTCGACGGCGCGCTGCCCCTCACCGACGACGTCCTCCTCGTGTCGGGCCGCCTCTCCTTCGAGCTCGTCCAGAAGGCCGCGGTGGCCGGGATCCCGGTCGTGTGCGCGGTCGGCGCACCGTCCAACCTGGCGGTCGCGACCGCCGAGCGGTTCGGTCAGACCGTCGTCGCGTTCCTGCGCGACGGCCGGGCCAACGTCTATTCGCACCCCGAGAGAGTGGTCGGCCCCTGATGTTCAAGAAGATGATCGCCCGGTGGAACGACCCCGGTCTCGTCCACGCCGACGGCGGACTCCGGCGCGACCTCTGGGCGGGTTGGTCGCCCAACGGGATCACCGAGCAGAAGCCCCGTCACTACCGCGACATGGTCCGGACCGCCTGGGACAACCGGCACGACCTGGGCTACGCCCGGCGGATCCTCCAGCAGGGGGTCTGCGACGGCTGCGCGCTCGGGGTCGGCGGGCTCCACGACTGGACCGTCAGCGGCGTGCACCTGTGCCTCACCCGGCTCGACCTCCTCAAGGTCAACACCGCCCGGGCCATCGACCCGGCGGCGGTCGCCGACGTCGACCGGCTCCGTCGGCTCGACGGTCGGGAACTCCGCGAGCTCGGTCGGCTCAGCCAGCCGATGGTCCGACGGGCCGGCGAGCGCGGGTTCACGTACCTCCCCTGGGACGACGCCCTCGACCTCGTGGCCGAGAAGGTCGGCGCGGCACTCCCCGACCGGATCGGGGTGTACCTCACCGCCCGGGGGATCACCAACGAGGTGTACTACGCCGCCCAGAAGGCCGTCCGGGCGATGGGCACCAACAACATCGACAACGCCGCCCGGACCTGCCACGCCCCGTCGACCCTCGCCCTGAAGGAGTCGGTCGGGCTGGCGGCCACCACCTGCTCGTACCGCGACGTCATCGAGTCGGATCTGATCGTGCTCTTCGGCTCCGACGTCGCCAACGCCCAGCCGGTCTTCATGAAGTACCTCTACCTCGCCAAGCGGCGGGGGGCGAAGATCCTCGTCGTCAACCCGTACCGCGAGCCCGGCCTCGAGAAGTACTGGGTGCCCTCCAGCATGGAGAGCGCGGCGTTCGGCACCACCATCGCCGACGACTTCTTCACCGTCCACACCGGTGGCGACATCCCGTTCATCCTCGGGGTGGTCAAGGCCCTGCTCGCCGTCGACGGCGTCGACCGGGCGTGGGTCGACGCCCACACCACCGGATTCGAGGCCCTGGCCGCCCAGGCCGAGGCCGCCGACTTCGCCGAGCTCGAGGCGGCCTCGGGCGCCACCCGCGCCGACATGGAGCGGTTCGCCCGCTGCTACTCCGATGCCCCGGCGGCGGTCCTCATCTGGTCGATGGGGCTCACGCAGCATCCGTTCGGCACCGACAACGTGCACGCGGTGGTGAACCTGGCGCTCCTGCGCGGCAACGTCGGCCGCGACGGTGCGGGCATCATGCCGATCCGCGGACACTCGGGGGTGCAGGGCGGCGCCGAGATGGGCGCCTACGCCACCGCCTTCCCGGGTGGAGCACCGGTCGACGCCGAGCACGCCGCAGTCCTCGCCGAGCAGTGGGGCTTCCCGGTGCCCGACGCCCCGGGCATCGACGCCGCCACGATGGTCGAGGCCGCCCACGCCGGCACGATCGACGTGCTGTGGTCGAGCGGAGGGAACTTCCTCGACGCCCTGCCCGCTCCCGACCTGGTGCGGGCCTCGCTCGAGCGGGTGCCCGTGCGCATCCACCAGGACATCGTGCTCACGAGCCAGATGCTCGTCGACCCCGGCGAGGTGGTGATCGTGCTGCCGGTGATGACCCGCTACGAGCAGCCCGGTGGCGGCACGTCGACGACCACCGAACGGCGGGTGGCGTTCAGCCCCGAGATCCCCGGACCCCGCGTCGGTGAGGCCCGGCCCGAGTGGCGGATCTTCGCCGACGTGGCCCGGCGCGTCCGGCCCGACCGCGCCGACGCGCTCGGGCTCACCGACGCCCAGAGCATCCGCGAGGAGATCGCCCGGGTGGTGCCCGCGTACGCCGGCATCGAGCTCCTCCGCGAGACCGGCGACCAGTTCCAGATCGGTGGGCGCCACCTCGCCGCCGGTGGCGAGTTCCCCACCCCCGACGGGCGGGCGAAGTTCGCGGTGGTCCCGGTGCCGCAGCGGAGCGTCCCCGAGGGTCGCTTCTCGCTCTCGACGCGACGCGGCAAGCAGTTCAACTCGATGGTCTGGAAGGACAACGACCCGCTCACCGGTGCCGACCGCGACGCCATCTTCCTGGCGGCCGTCGACGCCGAGCGGATCGGGGTGGCCGACGGCGACCCGGTGGTGGTCCGCTCCGACCATGGCGAGATCACCGGGCGGGCGTTCCTCGCCGAGATCCGGCCGGGCAACGTCCAGGCGTTCTACCCCGAGGCCAACCCGCTGCTCTCCCCCACCCGGCGCGACGCGTCGGGCGCGCCCGACTACAACGCCGTCGTCGAGATCGTCCCCGCCCGCTGATCGGGCCTCGCGTCCGCCCGGAGGCGGTCCGAGCGGGGGCGGTTCGAACGGATCAGCCGGTGAACGACGGCTGCGGTGCCGGCGGGAGCAGCGCCGACGCGTCGGCCGCGAGCAGGCCCATCGAGGTCGCCGAGGTCGGGATGGCCAGCACGGCGTCCACGTCGGCTTCGTCGACGGGGTTGGCGCATTCGCTCCCCGGGATCGAGAAGCCGGTCGCCGTGAGCGCCAGTGCCGGTGTCGCACCCGAGGCGTCAAACGTCGTTGTGAGTGTGAGCGGCGCGATCGTCACGGTGCATCCCGTGGTGATGAAGTAATCGGGCAGCGCCACCCCGACCGTCCAGCCCACCGGACCCAGCGTGCCGTTGCCCGTCTGGGGGATCGTGCCCGAGACCTCGGCGTCGACGGCGGCGAACTCGAGGGTGAAGTCGTCGTCGATCGAGGTCACCCCCGACTGGGAGAAGGCCGGGATGACCAGTCGACCCGAGAACGCGCCGGTGTCGGGGTCGTAGGTGCCGACCAGCTTGGCGCCGGGAACCGTGGGGAAGAGCACCGGCGTGCCGTTGACGCCCATCCCACCGGAGGTGATCGGAATCTCGACCTCGGTCGGGGCTGCGCCACCGAGACCGGCGGGCACGACCACGGCCCCGAGGGCCAGGACCACGGCACAGAGGGCCGCGAAGCGAACGGAGAGACGGCGAGGGGCATTCGTGCTGTTCATAGGCCCCATTCTATCCAAGTGATCCGTCGGATCACCCGATGGCTGCGGCCACGGCCGGGTTGACGATCTCCCCACCCCGGACGTTGATCCCGGCCGCCAGGCCGGGATCGGCCGCCACCGCACCGTCGACCCCCAGGGTGGCCAGGGCCACCACGTAGGGCAGGGTGGCGTTGGTCAGTGCGTAGGTCGACGTGTGCGGGACGGCCGCCGGGATGTTGCCCACGGCGTAGCACAGGACCCCGTGACGCCGGTCGACCGGATCGGCGTGCGACGTCTCCCGGATGCCCTCGACCGCGCCGCCCTGGTCGATCGCGACGTCGACCACCACCGAACCGGGCCGCATGCCCGCGAGCATGGCGTCGGTGACCACCACCGGAGCCCGCCCGCCCGGAACGAGCACGGCGGTGACCACGAGGTCGGCGTCGGCGACCGCCCGCTCCACCGCGAGCCGGGTGCTGGCGAGGGTCATGATCCGCCCCCGGTGGATCTGGTCGACCCAGCGGAGCCGCTCGAGGTTGCGGTCGAGCAGGAGCACCTCGGCCTCCATGCCCTGGGCGATCCAGGCGGCGTTCCAGCCGACGCTGCCCGCACCGATCACGACCACCCGTGCCGGGCGCACGCCGGGGGCGCCGCCCATCAGCACGCCCCGACCTCCCTGCTGGCGCTCGAGGAACCGCGCCCCGATCTGGGGGGCGAGCCGTCCGGCCACCTCGCTCATCGGCGCGAGCAGCGGCAGGGTGCCGGCGGCGTCCTCGACGGTCTCGTAGGCCACCGCCGTCGTGCCCGACGCCACCAGCGCGTCGGCGACGGCCGGATAGGCCGCGAGGTGCAGGTAGGTGAACACCGTGAGATCGGGCCGGAGGTACGCGAACTCGGCGGCCTGGGGCTCCTTGACCTTCACGACGAGCTCGGCACTCCAGGCGTCGGCCGCCGTCGCCACCACCTCGGCGCCGGCGGCGACGTAGTCGGCGTCGCGGATCGACGAGTCGGCTCCGGCGTCGCGTTCGACGAGGACGCGCAGACCGTTCCCGACGAGCTCGTGCACGCCGTCGGGGGTCAGGGCGACCCGGTGCTCACCCGACTTGGTCTCGCGCGGGACCCCGACCGACTGCACCCGGGCGGTCACGAGAAGTCGATCTCGTCCCGCAGCGACCGCTTGAACTCGGCGAAGCCCGGCGTGCCCGCGAGGGTGCGCACGGCGTCCCAGAGGGCGACGGCGTCGGCGCCCCGGGGGATGCGCGAGATCACCGGGCCGAACAGCGAGTTCTCGGCGTCGGTCCCGGGAGCGAACGTGAGGATCGGCGTGCCGACGTCGGGGCCCGTTCGGCCCAACGCGGTCTCGGTGTCGGAGCGGAGGCGCGCGTCGAGGGACTCGTCGTCGACGGCCGCGGCGAGAGCCGGGTCGAGGCCGACGTCGGTGAGGGCACCGACCAGTAGGTCGTCGGGCAGGGGCGCACCACCGAGCACCTCGCGCGACAGGCCCGAGGTGTGGAGACGGGTGCCCAGGGCGGTGTAGTAGGCGGCCACGCCGTCGTTGCCGGCCGAGTCGTCGATCGCGGCGGCGACCCGCAGCCAGCGCTTCCCGGCCCCGTGGACCAGGGCGTAGGCGGGCGGGAACTGCGAGTAGTCCTTCTCCTCGTTGACGATCGCGAGGCTGATGAACCGCCACCGCACCGAGTAGCCGGTCTGGTCCTGCACCTCCCGGACCCAGCGGCTGGTGATCCAGGCGAACGGGCAGACGGGGTCGAAGAAGAACTCGAGGTCGTGGGCCATGGCGAAACGGTACCGGGGCGCCGGGCGGTGTCGCCCGGGTGGCCACCGATAACCTCACCGCCGTGACCCACCGCTCCCGCCCCGAGTCCCCCGTCCGTCGCGTCCGCCTCGGGGCCGTCGCGGCGATCGCCGCGATCGTCCCGGTCGTCCTCCTCGCCGCGGCCCTGCCCGCCGGGGCCGCCACCAGCCCCACGATCGCGTCCGTGCGGGAGCGGGGCGGCATCACCGTCGGCACGAAGTTCGATCAGCCGCTGTTCGGCCTGACCGATCCCGCCACCGGCGAGCCGGCCGGTTTCGACGTCGAGATCGCGAAGCTGGTCGTGCGCGAGGTGTTCGGCGCGAAGGTGGCCCGGAACGTCTCGTTCGTCGAGACCCCGTCGAAGGCGCGGGAGTCGGCCCTGACGACCGGCGCCGTCGACCTGGTGGTCGCCACCTACACGATCACCCCGGAGCGCGACACCGTGGTCGACTTCGCCGGGCCCTACTACGAGACCGGCCAGTCGATCCTGGTTCCGCACTCCGACACCACGACCGACGGCGTCGCCGACCTCGCCGGCACACGGGTCTGCACCGTGACCGGATCGACCTCGGCGACGAACCTGGCGGCCAAGGCCCCCACGGCCGTTCCGGTGCTCCTCGACACGTATTCGGCCTGCGTGGCCGCCCTGCGGGCCGGCGAGGTCGATGCCGTGACGACCGACGAGGCGATCCTGCTCGGCTTCCTCGCCGACGACCCGTCGGGCCTCCGGCTGGCCGGTCGACCGTTCACGACGGAGCGGTACGGGATCGGGATCCCGGAGGGCGACCGGGCACTGGAACGGAAGATCGATGCCGCCCTGACCCGGTCGTTCCGCGACGGATCCTGGACCCGGGCCTGGAAGCGCACGATCGGACCCAGCGGCGCACCCGTTCCCGAGCCACCCACCCGGGCCCTGAAGCGGGAGTGCGCCTGCCCCTGACCGGACGGTCCGCCCGGTCCGGTCTCCGGCGGACGGCGACCTATGCTCCTGACACCGACGTCAGGTAACGCGGACTCCCGGAGGACCCCGTGGCCGAGCTCCCCAAGATCATCAGCGTCGACGACCATGTCGTGGAGCCCGCCCACGTCTGGCAGACCTGGCTCCCCGAGAAGCACCGGGCCGCCGGCCCCCGGGTCGAGCGGGCCCGCTTCGCCCCCTTCGTGAAGCTCCCCGGGGCCCGCTACGTCAACGAGTTCACCGACGACGGCGACTGGGGCGACTACTGGGTCTACGAGGACCGCCTCATCTACGTCCAGAAGAAGTTCGTCGCCATCCCCCGTTCGGCCGTCACCGGCGACCCGCCGGTGTTCGACCGCACCCAGATGCAGATGGTCGCCACCACCTACGACGACATGATCCCCGGCTGCTACGACCGCGACGCCCGGGTGGCCGACTTCCTCGCCAACCACACCGACGGCTCGCTGCCGTTCCCGACGTTCCCCCGCTTCTGCGGGCAGACGTTCATGGAGGGCAACGACAAGGAACTCGGGCTCGCCTGCGTGGTGGCCTACAACGACTGGATGGTCCAGGAGTGGTGCGCCCCGTCGCAGGGCGTCAACATCCCGCTCTGCATCCTCCCCCTCTGGGACGTCGACCTCTGCGTGGCCGAGGTCGAGCGCATCTCGGCCCAGGGCGTGCGGGCGGTGTGCTTCTCCGAGATCCCGTCGATGCTGGGTCTGCCCTCGATCCACTCCGGCGACTGGGACCCCCTCTTCGCCGTCTGCGACGAGCGCGGCGTCGTGCTCAACATGCACATCGGCTCGTCGTCGTCGATGCCGAAGGCCTCGCCCGACTCCCCCGAGGCCGTCGGCTCCACCCTGCAGTTCAACAACGCCTTCGCCTCGATGGTCGACTGGCTGTTCTCCGGCAAGCTCGCCCAGTTCCCCAACTTGAAGCTCGCCTACTCCGAGGGGCAGATCGGCTGGATGCCCTACGCCCTCGAGCGGGCCGACCGGGTCTGGGAGATGCACGAGCCCTGGACGCACGCCAAGGCCATCGTCCCCGAGCCGCCGTCGACCTACTTCGCCGGCCGCATCTACGGCTGCTTCACCGACGACGTCCACGGGCTCGCGAGCCTCGGGGCGATCGGGGTCGACAACGTGTGTTTCGAGGTCGACTACCCGCACTCCGACACCACGTGGCCCGACACCCGGTCCCACGTCGAGGAGATGGTCGCCCACCTCGACGACGAGACGATCTACAAGGTGCTGCGCGGCAACGCCATCACCATGCTCGGCCTCGACCGCGTCTGACCCCGCCCTTGGGTCGGGACGTCACTGCACGACGAAGACGGTGTGCATCCCCTTCGCGTAGTGCGAGACGGTCTCGCCGTCCTCCTGCTCCACGATGTTGCAGAAGAGCTCGTACGCGCCCGGCGTGAGGTCCGAGGCCGTGAACCGCTTCGACCGCCCCGCCGGGATGTCCTCGGCTTCGCCCTCGGCATCCGCTTCCGCGATCGCCGCCTCGTCGGCCGCGCCGTCGGCCTCGACCGGCAGTGGACGTCCGTCGGCGAGCCGGGCGAGGACCAGCTCGTGGACCTCGGTGCCGGCGTTCTTCGCGACGAACGTCACGGAGTCGGCCGAGGTGAAGTCCCGCTGCGGCCGGACCGAGAACTCGCGCAGGACCACCGGGATCTTCGCCACGGAGGTACGGCCCGCCGGGCGGGCGGCACCCGCCACGACCGCGGGCCCGACCACGGCCCCGGCGATTGCACACACCCCGACCAGCACGATTCGGATCTGACGGATCACGACGCCTCCCCCACGACTCCGCCGCAGCGTACGGTACGGACGTGACCGGCCCCATGTTCCTCCTGCTGCCGCCGTCCGAGGGCAAGGAGCCCGGCGGCACCCGGACCCGGGGGCGGGGCCCGTTCGACGCCCGGCTGCGATCGGCCCGGGGCGCCGTCGCCGACGCCCTGGCGGCGGTCTGCACCGCGGCCCCGGCCCGTCGCGAGAAGGTGTTCGGCGCCCGGGGTGAGCTGCTGACCCGCGCCGAGGAGGCCGCCCGGGCCCTGGCTGTCGGCACCGCCGTGCGCCTGCCGGCCTGGCAGCGCCACACCGGCGTGGTCTGGATCCACCTCGATCCGGCCTCGCTGGGACCGGTCGACCGGTCCCGGATCCTGATCCCCGATGCCGTCAACGGCCTCACCACCGCCGAGGACCGCATCCCCGACTTCCGCTGCAAGTTGTCGGTGAGCCTCGACGGGCTCGGCGTCCTCGCCCGCTGGTGGCGCCCGCTCGTCACCGAGGCACTCGTGGCGCACTGCGCGGGCGCGACCGTGGTCGACCTCCTCCCGGCCGAGCACGCCGCCGCGATCGACCACGACGCGCTGACCGCCGTGGCGACGGTCGTACCGGTGGCGTTCGTCGGCCCGAACGGTCGGGCCGTCGGCCACGACGCCAAGGCGGTCAAGGGAGCGTTCGCCCGTCACCTGCTGACCCGCGGCCTCGGCGCCGCGACCCGGTTCACCGGACACGGCTGGCACGTCACCCGCGACCGGTCGGGCGCGCTGACCCTCACCGCCCCGACCCCCGCCCCCGCCTGACCCCGCCCACCCCGTTGTTTGGGTGATTGTGGGGCCTCTGGCCCCCACAATCACCCAAACAACGAGCGGGCCGGCGGGCTGCGTGGTCGACGTACCATCGGCGCCGTGCCCGACATCCCGCTCTCCATCCTCGACCTCGCCTTCGTCGGACCCGACGAGACGATCGCCGACGGCCTGGCCGGCTGCGTGGCCGCCGCCCGCCTCGCCGAGGAGTGCGGTTACACGCGGGTCTGGTACGCCGAGCACCACAACATGGCGTCGATCGCGTCGTCGGCCACGGCGGTCGTGATCGCCCACGTGGCTGCGCACACCGAGCGCATCCGCCTCGGCTCCGGCGGCATCATGCTGCCCAACCACTCGCCCCTCACGGTCGCAGAGCAGTTCGGCACCCTCGAGGCGCTGCACCCCGGCCGCATCGACCTGGGCCTCGGCCGGGCGCCCGGGACCGACCCCGTCACCGTCCGGGCCCTGCGGCGTGACCCCGCCGCGGCCGAGCACTTCCCCCAGGACGTCGTGGAACTCCAGGCCTACCTCGCCGGCGCCTCGCGGGTGCCGGGTGTGCGGGCGGTGCCCGGCGACGGCGCGCGGGTGCCGATCTACATCCTGGGCTCGTCGCTCTTCGGCGCCGAGCTCGCCGCCATCCTCGGACTGCCGTACGCCTTCGCGTCCCACTTCGCCCCGGCGGCCCTCGAGCAGGCGGTGGCGCTCTACCGCGAGCGGTTCCGACCGTCTGCGCAGTGCGACCGGCCCCACGTGATGGCCGGCATCAGCGTGGCCGCGGCCGACACCGACGCCGACGCCGAGCGCATCTTCGACGCCACGCGGCGGTCACGGGTGCGGCACTTCTTCGGCCGCGACGGCGTGCCCATCTCCGACGCCGATGCCGACGCCGTGCTGGCGTCGCCCCGGGGTGCGGTCGTCGACCAGATGCTCCGGTACCGCGCCGTGGGCAGCCCCGCCACCGTGGCGGAGCAGCTTCGGGCGTTCGCCGCCCACGCCGGGGCCGACGAGCTCATGATCGTCCACCAGGGCACCACGACCGCCGAGCGCCTGCGGTCGATCGAGCTGACCGCCGACGCCGGCGCCGTGGTGGGAGTCTGAACCCGGAATCTCACCGGGGAGTGCGGCGCCTCCGCCACACCCACTGGGCCGGTCGGCTCAGGCGGCCTTGCCCTTCGCACCGCGGACCAGCGCCATGTTGGGGTTCTCCGGCAGCTCCGTGAGGGGCTGGCGGATCTCCTCGACCGTCGGGCCGTACTGCGCGGCAAGCGGCGCCAGGGCGTCGAGGTCGAAGCCGTAGAGCTTGGCGGCGTTGCCGGCGAGGATCTTGCGCATCCGGTCCTCGTCGAAGTCGCAGAACACCTGGCGCAGGTGCTCCCGGGTGTAGGGGCCGGTGCCCTCGTCGTGGGGGTAGTCGCTGCCCCACATGAAGCGGTCCTCGCCCATGAAGTCGAGGGCCACCCGGGCCTCGGCCGGGCCGGGCTGGCTCGCCCCGAGCCACACGTTCTGGTGGAAGTAGTCGGTGGCCGAGCCCGCGATGGCGTCCTCGGGCCGGTACTTGAGCTCACCGATCGAGCCGCTGCGGACGTTCTCGATCATGGCGTCGAGGTCACGCAGCAGGCCGGGGATCCACGCTCCGCCGAGCTCGGTCATGACGAACTTGAGCTTCGGGAACCGCTGGAACACGCCCGAGATGATGAGGTACACGAGCGGGCGCTGCGAGTAGAAGGGCACCTCGTTCATGAGGAGCATCGGCGTCGCGGCGTAGCGGCCGTAGTCGGGGTTGCCGGTGCCACCGTGGGCGTTGATCGGGATGTCGAGGTCCTCGATGACCTTCCAGAGCCGGTCGTACTCCGGGTCCCAGAGCGGCTTGACGTGCTTGCAGTCGGGCGGGATGTTCGGGAGCAGGATGCCGCCGCGGAGGTTGTTCTCCTTGATGAAGTGCACGTCGGCGATGGCGTCGTCGATGTCGTTGAGGAAGATCTGCCCCACCCCGGCCCGGCGCTCCGGGTACCGGTTGCAGAAGTCGACCAGCCACCGGTTGTGGGCCCGCACCCCGGCGAGGCGCAGCTCGTACTGCTCGGGGGTGGGCGGCGGCGCGAAGAGCACGAAGCCCGGGTAGAACGGCGGCACGGTGTTGGGGAAGATCACCTCGCCGACGACGCCGTCGGCCTCCTGCTGCTCGTTGCGGACGTCGTCGTCCCAGTTGCGCACCCGCAGCGACGTGTCGCGGAGGTCCTTCCACGGGTTCTTGTACTCGCCGCGCCAGTCGTCGAACGCCTGTCGGTAGGCCGGGTCGAGGTACTCGCGGTACTGCTCGTGGCTGCCGCCGGCGTGGGTGTCCGACGAGATGATGGTGTAGCGGTCGGCCATCGGGCCCTCCTGGTGGTGGATGCGCAGTCGTTCAGAACCCGGCGACCGGGCTCCCGATTCCCCGAGCCTAGGCCCGGGCCTCCCGGGCGTGCCCGAGGAGGTAGAGCAGGTCGTAGGCGAACGTCGCCCCGGCCAGGGCCGTGACCCCGGCCGGGTCGTAGGGCGGTGACACCTCGACCACGTCGGCGCCCACCACGTCGAGTCCGTCGAGGCCCCGCAGCAGCGCCCGGGCCTGGTGGGTGGTGGGCCCGCCGACCACCGGGGTGCCGGTGCCGGGGGCGTAGGCCGGGTCGAGGAAGTCGATGTCGAAGGTCAGGTAGACGGGCCGGTCACCGACGATCGTGCGGATCCGCTCCACGGTGGCCTCCATGGGGGCGGCGAGCAGCGTGTCGGCGTCGATCACCGTGAAGCCGTAGGTGTCGGGGTTGGGCGAGCGCATCCCGATCTGGACGGAGTGGGCCGGGTCGACCAGCCCGCGGGCCTGGGCGAGGTAGCCCCAGGTGCCGTGGTTGAGGTCGTCGCCCATGCCCCAGGTGTCGGAGTGGGCGTCGAAGTGGACCAGCGCCAGCGGGCCGTGGTGGGCGTGGTGCGCCTCGAGCAGCGGATAGGTGACCATGTGGTCACCGCCGAGCGACAGCACCGACACGCCGGCGGCGACGATCCCGCCGACCTGCTCGCGCACCGCCGTGCACATGCGGTCGGGGTAGGCCGCGCCGAAGGCCACGTCGGACCAGTCGACGACCTCGTGGCGGTCGAAGATGTTGTGGTCCCAGGGGTAGGGGCCCCACGGGTAGCAACCGACCAGCGACGTCTGCTCCCGGATGGCCCGCGGCCCGAACCGGGCGCCGGGCCGGTTGACGGTGCCACCGTCGAAGGCGATGCCCACCACCGCCATGTCGACCCCGGCGAGGTCGCGCGTGTAGCGCCTCCGCCCGAAGCTGAGTTCGCCGAGGTAGTCGACCCCGTGCATGAGCGCCTGACTGAGGTCGTGACCCAGGTCCATACCGCCTCCCCGTCCGTGGGCTCCGCGTGACGAAGTCTGTCAGCCCCAGACGGCCGGGACCGTGTCCGGCCCACGCTCGTACATGCCGATGATCTTGGTCGGCGGGGCGTCGGGATCGGTCCGGAGGTTCGGCAGACGGCGCAGCAGCGCACCGATGGCGGTGGCCATCTCGGCCCGGGCCACGTGCATCCCGAGGCAGATGTGGGGACCGTTGCCGAACGCCAGGTGGGTCCGCATCGGACGACCCGGGTCGTAGACGTCGGGGTTCTCCCACCGCGCCGGGTCGCGGTTGGCAGCACCGAAGACCGGGTGGACGACCGAGCCGGACGGGACCGCGACCCCGGCCAACTCGGTGTCGTGCATCACGAACCGACCGAAGGCGGGGTCGGTGGCGTTCCACCGCGTGCTCTCCTCGATCGCGGCCCGCAGGACGTCGGGGTCCTGGCGGGCGCGGTCGAGCCACTCGGGCTGGGCCAGGAGGGCGGTCAGCGTGATGCCCATCTGCTTCCAGGTGGTCCCCGAGCCGGCGGCCAGCAGCAGGAACGCGAAGCCGAGCACGTCGATGTCGGAGAGCACGTGGGTCTCGCCGTCCTCGGTGAGCTCCGCCTGGACCAGCACGCTGATCAGGTCGTCTTCGGGGCGCTCCCGCCGGGCGGCGACGATCGGGGCGACGATCCCCATGAACTCCTGGATGCCCCGGCCCTGCGAGGTGACGGCGGCCCGGATGTCGAGCGCCTGCTCGACGGTCACCCCGAACGACCCGCAGATGGTGAGCAGCGGGATGGCGGCGCAGAACTCGACGTTGAGGTCGGCGGCGCCGTTGGCCTCGATGCCGTCGATCAGGGCCTCGACGGTGACCTCGATCCACTTCTCGATCCACCACCGGGCCCGCCCCGGCACGAACGACGGTTGCACCAGCGAGCGGTACCGGCGGTGCTGGTCGCCGTCCATGGTGAGCATGCTCGAGTCGGCCAGCGAGGCCGTCTCCCCGGGCATCAGCGACGACGACGAGAACGTCTCGGGGTGGCGGACGATGTGGTCGCAGGTCTCGAAGTCGAACGCCGAGAAGTGCCGGCGCTCCGGGAACGGCAGGCCCTGGAAGAACTCCTCACCGGTGAACCCGATGAGGCGCCCGGGTGTGCCCTCGTGGACCGGCCCGGACGCGCGCAGGCGCTGGAACTCCGGGTACGGGTCCGCTTCGTAGGACCCGCCCATGTGGGCGTAGACCTGCGACCGGAGGTCGAAGAGCTCGCGGATGCGGGCCGGGTCGAGGACGAGTCGCTCGCCCACGGTCAGATCCGCTCGAGCAGCACCACCGGGATGACCCGGCTCGTGCGCGTCACGTACTCGTCGTAGTTGGGCCACACCGCCGTCGCGACCGCCCAGCACCGGTCGCGCTCGGCACCCTCGACGGTGCGGGCCCGGGCCCGGAAGACGTCACCCTTGACCTGCACCGTGACCTCGGGGTTGGCGGCGAGGTTGGTGTACCAGTGCGGGTTGTCGGGGGCGCCTCCCTTCGACGCGACCAGGACGCAGTTGTCGCCGTCGGGTCCGTAGATCAGGGGCACGGTCCGCTCGACGCCCGACTTGTGGCCCACCGTGGTGAGCAGCAGGCACGGCGCGCCGTTCCACAGGTAGCCGACCTCGCCGTTCGTCTCGCGGTACTTCGCGACGTGCTCGTCGCCGATCAGGGTGATGTCGGGTGCGACGTAGTTCGATTCGGTGCCGTCGGACACGGGAACCTCCAGGGTCGGGTGCGGAAGCGGGTGGACGGGGATGCGGGCCGGGTTACCTGGCGACGTAGCCGCCGTCGACCGGCAGCAGGACGCCGGTGATGTTGCGCGACTCGTCGGACGCCAGGAACAGTGCCGCCTCGGCGCAGTCCTCGGCGGTGACGTACCGGCCGTTGGGCTGCAGGCCCGCGGCCATGTCGAGGTAGTCGTCGGGCGGCTTCGAGAACGGGTTCGCGGGGTCGACCATGATGAAGTTCGTCAACGGCATGGTGCCCGGGCAGATGGCGTTGACCCGGATGTCGTGCGGCGCGCACTCCACGGCGAGGCCCTTCGTGATCTGGTTGACCGCGCCCTTGGTGGCGCCGTAGACCACGCTGCCGAACCCGACCATGCCGGCGATCGAGCCGGTGTTGACGATGGTGCCGCCGCCGCCCTGGGCCTTGAACTGCCGGATGGCGTGCTTGCACCCGAGGAACACGCCGCCGAAGTTGACGGTCGTGAGCGTCTGCCAGCCCTCGAGGGTGGTCTCCTCGAAGACGGGCCCGGCGACCATGCCGGTGATCCCCGCGTTGTTGAACATCACGTCGAGGCGCCCGTAGGTGTCGACCGCGGCCTGCACCGCGGCCTCCACCTCGGCCTCGACCGTGACGTCGCAGTGGACCGCAGTGGCCGACCCGCCCGCCGCCTCGATCAGGCGGACCGTCTCGGCCGCCCAGTCGTCCTTCACGTCGGCCACGACGATGCGGGCACCCTCCTGGGCGAAGCGCAGGGCGCAGGCCCGCCCCACTCCCGATCCGGCGCCGGTGATGACCACCACCTTGTCGAGCAGTCGCACGTCGTTCCCCCCTGTGATCGATCCGTGGTCGGACCGTGGTCGGATTGTGGTCGGATTCCGTGGTGGCCGTCGTCAACGGACGACGTCGGCCACCTTGAGGTCGATGATCTCGTCCATGGAGAGGCCCAGGCCGAGCAGGACCTCGTCGGTGTGCTGGCCGTGCCCGGGCGCCCGGCGCATGGCCGCCGGCCGCTCGTCGAACTGCACGGCGCCGGCGGGCATGGCGAACGCCACCTCGCCGTCGTCGATCCGCCCGAGGTAGCCGTTGGCCACGACCTGGCGGTCGTCGGCCATCTCGGTCACCGCCTGGAACGGCTCCCACGGGAACGACTCGTCGGCGAAGGCCGTCCGCCACTCGTCGAGGGTCCGGGCCGCGAAGACCTCGTCGAGCGCCGCCAGGCACTCGGCGGCGTGCTGAGCCCGGACCCGGATGTCGGCGAAGCGCTCGTCGGCCAGCAGGTCGGGCCGGTCGACCGCCCGGCACAGGTCGGGCCAGTACTTGTCGGGCTGCAGGAAGCACAGCGTGAGGTGGCGGCCGTCGGCGGTGCGGAAGTTGGCGGTCAACGGATTGGGCGGCACGGGCCGGGTGCCCGGCGCGGGCAGCACCGCCGGCTGGAACGTGCCCTGCAGCGCCGACAGCACGTCGGAGCCGAGCATCCACATGGCGGTGGCGAGCAGCGACACGTCGACCACCGAGCCCTCGCCGGTGCGGGCCTGCTTGAACAGGGCGGCCGCCACCCCGAACGCCAACTGCACCGCGCCGTTGCGGTCACCGAGGGCGCCGCGCTGGGCGATGGGGTCGTCGAGCCCGACCGGCGTGAGGGTGCGCCCGAGCCCACCCCGGGCCCAGAAGGCGGTGGCGTCGTAGGCCGGCTTGTCGGCGTCGGGGCCGCGGGCGCCGTAGCCGTGCCCGCGTGCGTAGATCAGCCGCGGGTTGACCGCCCGCAGCTCGTCGACGCCGAGTCCGAGCCGCTCGAGGCTGCCCGGGAGCATGTTCGTGAGGAAGACGTCGGCGTCGGCGATCAGCCGCAGGAACAGCGCCCTGCCCTCGGCGGTCTTCACGTCGAGGGCGACGCTGCGCTTGCCGCGGTTGGCGAGCTCCCACGACACGTTGAGCGATCCGGTGCCGGCGCCGATCCCCTGCGAGACGAGGCCGCGGTAGCCGTCACCCGTCTCGGGGTGCTCGATCTTGACGACGTCGGCACCCCAGTCGGCGAGCAACGCACCGGTGACCGGCACGAACACGAACTGCGCGAGCTCGACGACGCGCACCCCGGCGAACAGGTCGCCGGGCGTCCCCGGATCGCCGGTCATGTCGGCGGGGCGGGCGGCTCGGCCGGGGTGAAGCGGTAGAGCTTCTCGGCGTTGGCCCGCAGGATCTTGTACTGCGTGGCCTCGGGCAGGTTGGCGTCGTCGAGGAGCTTGCGCGCCACGCCGATGCAGTCGGGCCAGGTGGTGTCGGAGTGCGGGTAGTCCGTCTCGCACATGACGTTGTCCTCGCCGATGATGTCGAGCGAGCGCAGGCCCGACGACTCCTCGATGAAGCAGCCGTAGATGTGCTTCCGGATGATCTCGCGCACGTTGAGGCGGTCGAGGTCGGCCATGACCTGCTCGGTGGCGACGTTGTTGTTGTAGAAGCTGGTCGTCATGGCCTTGGCCCAGTGCCGCTGCTTGTCGATCACCTGCTCGGCCCGCTCGATGAAGTAGGGCATCCAGCCGATGTTGCCCTCGGAGAGGGCGATCTTCACGCCGGGGAACCGCTCGAACACGTCGGAGAACAGCCAGGCCAGCATGGTGCCCGCCGCCCGCACCGCCCCGAAGGTCAGGTTGGCGAGGCCGGGAGCGTCCGACGAGATGACCGGCATCGTCGACGACGAGCCGACGTGCATCGACACGACCATCTGCAGGTCCTGGGCCGCGGCGAGCACCGGGTCCCAGTAGCGCCCCGGGTCGTGGATGGTCGGCAGGCCGAGCGGCTCGGGGTTCTCGGAGAACGCGAACGACGTGGCGCCCTTGGCGGCGCAGCGCTCCATCTCGGTGGCGGCGAGGGCCGGGTCCCAGAACGGGATGATGATCAGCGGGATGAACCGACCGGGCGCCGCAGCGCACCACTCGTCGATCATCCAGTCGTTGTAGGCCTGCACGCACAGGAAGGCCAGGTCCTTGTCCTTGGCCTCCCAGAAGATCTGACCGCAGAAGCGCGGGAACGACGGGAAGTTCAGCGAGGCGAGGATGCCGGCCCGGTCCATGTCGGCCACGCGCTGGATCGGGTCGTAGGCCCCCGGGTGCATCTCGGAGTAGGGCACCGGGTTGGGGGTGAACTCCTCCTTGGTGCGCCCGACCGTGACCGACAGCCCGGAGGTCGGGACGATCTTGTCCTCGTACATCCAGCGGTCGTCGGCGGTCATCCGCGGCGCGACGTCGTGGTACTTCGCCGGGAGCCGGTCGAGCCACACGCCGGGCGGCTCGATGACGTGGTCGTCGACCGACACCAGCCAGTTCAGGTCGTAGGCACCCATGGTCGCCTCCTCGTGGATACGCTGGTATTTCAGCGCGTGTTCTCATATGCTAGTGATCTCGGCGGGACCGGTCAAACGCGCCGACGGCGTCCCGACCGTCCCCGAACCCCGTCCCCGAACCCCTCCCGGAGCCCGTCGTGCCGATCCAGCCGTCCCCCGCCGTCCTCCGGGCGTGCGACGTGCTCGACCTCCTCGCCACCACCCCGGGCGAGACGCGCTCGGTCTCCGAAGTGGCCCGCGACCTCGGCATGTCGCGGGCCACCTGCGACGCCGTGCTCCTCGCCCTCGCCGAACGGGGCCTCGTCGAGCGCTCCCCCACCGACCGCCGCTACGCCCTCGGGGCGGCGTGCATCGGGATCGGCGACGCCGCCCGGACCTCCGGCGCCGCCGTCGCGGCGATCACCCCGGTCGCCGACGAGCTGGCCCGGGCGCTCGGTGCGTGCGTGGCGGTCGTCCGCCGGGCGGGCGACGAGTTGCGGGTCGAGCGGGTGCTCGACCACGGTCCGGTGTTCGGGGCCCGGGCCCGGCCCGGTGAGGCCATCCCCCTCGTACCCCCGTTCGGCGCGGTGTTCCTGGCCTGGGCGCCCGAGCCGGAGGTCGCGGCCTGGCTCGACCGGGCCGACCCGCCGCTGTCCGCGGCCGACCGGTCCCGCTACGCGACCGCCCTGGCACTCACCCGTGACCTCGGGTGCGCCCTGTCGATGGCGCGCCAGCGCACCGACCTCCTCGAGGTGCTCGAGGACCTCGTCGACGCCCCGAGCCCCGAGCGGATCCGCGAACGCGACGCCCTCATCCGGGAGATGGCCCGGACCGACTACCTGCCCGTCACCCCCGAACCCTCGGCGCCGTCACGGATCAACCAGATCTCGGCACCGGTGTTCGACCACGACGGGCGGGTCGCGCTCGCCGTGATGGTGCTCGGGCCGGCGACCGACCTCTCGCCCGCCGAGGTCGCCGCGCTCACGGACCGGGTCCGTGAGGCAGGATCCCGGGCGACGACCCGGATCGGAGGAACCACCCCGTGACCGAATCCACCGCCGCACCCCGACCGGCTCCGGTGCGCCCCGTGCCGGTCCCCGACGAGCGCTCGGCCGGCTACTGGGAGGCCGCCCGGCGCGGCGAGCTCGCCCTCGCCCGCTGTGCGGGCTGTGGCACCTTCGCCCACCCGCCGAGCACCGTGTGCCCGCACTGCCACACCGCCGACCCCGACTTCACGTTCGTGGTCGTGCCGGGCGGCGGCACCGTGCGGTCGTGGACGGTCATCCGCGACTCGTTCCTGCCCGGCTTCGCCGACGACGTCCCGTTCGTCCTCGTCGACGTCGAGCTCGACGCCCAGGCCGACCTGCGCCTCATCGGCCGCCTGCTCGACGGCACCGCTGCGCCGTTGCACCAGGGCGACCGGGTGGCGATCGCGTTCGAGCACCCGACCGCCGACGTCGCGGTGCCGGCGTTCCGACTCGAGGCGGTGACCCCGTGAGCGGCTTCTCCGCCCGTTCGCGGGTGGCGGTCGTCGGATACGCACAGTCGCCGATCGTGCGCCACGCCGACCGACCACTCGGGGCGATCGCGCTCGACGTCGCCCGCTCGGCGGTCGCCGACGCGGGCCTGCGCGTCGACCAGATCGACGGCTTCACCACCGGGGCGCTGCTCCCCACGTCGGGGAACCACGCCGTCGTCGACGGCGTGTCGGTCGTGACGTCGAACTGGCTGGCCGAGAACCTCGGTGCGACGCCGCGCTACGTCGCCGGGTTCCAGGGGTTCGGCCAGATCCCCGGCGCCGTGATGATGGCCGTCAACGCCGTCGCGTCGGGTGCTGCCGAGTACGTCGTGGTGCACCGGGCGCTGCACAATCCGCCGTCGGGTCGGTACCACGGCAACCCGATGACCACCGCGCCCGGAGCGATGCAGTGGAGCGCCCCCCAGGGGTTCTTCGGACCGCTCGCCATGATCGCCCTGCCGTTCAACGAGTACCTGCAGCGCTACGGCGCCACCCGCGAGGACATGGCGGCGGTGGTCACCGAGGCCCGGGCCAACGGGGCGCGCATCCCGTGGTCGTACTGGCACGGCCGCCCGATCGAGCCCCGGGACTACGTCGACGCCCGCGTCATCGCCGACCCGGTGTGCATCCTCGACTGCGACATCCCGGTCGACGGCGTGGCCGCGTTCGTGCTCACGAGTGCCGAGCGGGCCCGCGACCTGCCGAACCGGCCGGTGTACGTGAGTGGCTACGGGATGGGCAATCCCACCCCCGGGCGACTCGGCGGTCACTGGACCCTCGACGACATCCAGGGGGCCGGTCGGGTCGTCGCCGACCGTCTGCGCGACACCTCGGGGCTGGCGCTCTCCGAGATCGACGTCCCCCAGCTCTACGACGGCTTCTCACCGTTCGTGTGGTGGTGGATGGAGGCGATCGGCCTCTGCGGCGAGGGGGAGGCGGCGGCGTTCTGCCGGGACGGTGGCATCGAGGTCGCGGCCGGTGGCCTACCCGTGTTGTCGGGCGGTGGTGCGCTCGGCAACGGGCGTATGCACGGCGTGCCCCAGATGCTCGAGACCTATCTGCAGCTCTCCCGGCGGGCGGGCGAGCGGCAGCTGCCGAGTGCGACCGTCGGACTGGCCTGTCACTCCTCGGCCAACTACGGCGGCGCCGTCCTCTACACCGCCGACCCCCTCTAGCCCGTCATCACCCCGTTGTTTGGGCGATCGTGGGGGCCAGAGGCCCCACGATCGCCCAAACAAAATGGTGCGCGACCGAGTCGGGGTGTCCTACAACCGGCCGGTGTCGCGGGCGGCCTGCTCGGCGGCCGCGAGCTGCGCGTCGACGATGGCGAGGCCGCCGGTCCAGAAGCCGGGGTCACCGAGGTCGACCCCCACCACCGCGCCGAGCGCCTCGGGGGTGTCACTCCCGCCGCGCCGCAGCAGCTCGAGGTAGGCGGGCACGAAGGCGTCGCCCTCCTCCTCGTAGCGCTTGTAGACGCTCAGGGCGAGCAACTGACCGTACGCGTACGCGTAGACGTATCCGGGCGTGGCCATGAAGTGCGGGATGTAGCTCCACCAGGTGCGGTAGCCCTCGGTGATCTCGACCGCGTCGCCGAGCATGTCGCCCTGCGTCGCGGCCCACAGGTCACCGAACCGCTCCACCGAGAGCTCCCCGACCTCACGTCGCTCGGTGTGCACGGCGTCCTCGAAGCGGTTCATGGCGATCTGGCGGAACACCGTGGCGATCTGCCCCTCGAGCGACTCGGCCAGCAGCGCCAGGCGGGCGTCGGGGTCGGTGGTGCGCTCGAGCAGGCGCCCGAACGTGACGGTCTCGCCGAACACCGACGCCGTCTCGGCGAGGGTCAGCGGCGTCGACTGCTGGAAGACGATCTGGTCGCGTGCGAGGTACGCGTGCAGCCCGTGCCCGAGCTCGTGGGCGAGGGTGAGCACGTCGCGGCGCCGGCTCGTCCAGTTGAGGAGCAGGTACGGGTGGTGCGACGGCACCGTGTACGCGCAGAACGCGCCGGGGCGCTTTCCCGGGCGCACCGGTGCGTCGATCCACGCTTCGTCGAAGAAGCGCCGGGCATCGTCGGCGAGCTCGCCGGAGAACGAGGCGTAGGCGTCGAGCACCAGGTCGCGCGCCTCGGCCCAGCCGAACTCGTCCTCGTCGGCGGCGACCGACGCCATCCGGTCGTAGTCGGCGAGCCGGGGCAGGCCGAGCAGCTGCGCCTTGAGGCGGTACCACCGCTGCGGGATGTCGGACCGGGCCGTGACGGCGTCGACCAGCGCCTGCACCGACGCGTCACCGGCCTCGTTGTCGAGGTTGCGCGACGAGATCCACGACGGGAACGACCGCAGCCGGTCGTCGGTGGCCTTGTCGGCGAGCAGCGTGTTGAACACGAACGCCCGGGTGCGCAGACCCGGCGCCAGGCCGGCCGTGACCGCCTCGGCGGCGGTGCGCCGGACGTCGCGGTCGGGGGACGCCAGCTGGGCGAGCCCCTCCTCGAGCGACACCGGTCCGGTCGGCAGGTCGACCACGATGGTGGAGGTGAGGTCGGAGAACAGGCGGGCCCAGGCGCTCGCGCCGGTCACGCCCTTCTCGATCAGGATCCGCTCCTCGGGCTCGGTCAGCAGGTGCGGTCGGTACCGCCGCGACGAGGCCAGGTGGTGGCGGCAGAACGCCAGACGCTCGTCGGCCAGCAGCGGGGCGACGTGCTCGTCGGACAGCGCGGCCCACTCGAGGTCGAAGAACAGCAGGTCGTTGGCGAGGCGCGCCGAGCGCTCCTCGACCCGGGCCATCAGCGCACCCCGGGCGGCGTCGGTGACGTCGACGGTGTAGCGCAGCCCGGCGTAGGACCCGACCCGGCCCAGGATCTCGGAAAGCACGGCCAACTCGCGCACGCACTCGGCCAACTCGGCGGCGTCGAGCTCGCCCACCCGGCCGCGGAACCGGCCCACCGCCTCGACCCGGGCGGCGACGTCGTCGAGCATGGCGTCGACGCCCGCCTCACCCCGACCGTCGATCAGCGGATCGAGGTCCCAGGCGACGTCGAGGGCCCGGAGGTCGGC
>JAFMJM010000138.1 GCA_017853455.1 Acidimicrobiia bacterium
CGCCGACGTGCTCGCCGTACCCGCCGTGCAGTGCGCCCTCGTGCGCCTCGCCGAGATCCTCGCCCCGTCGGCCCTCGACGGCGCCGAGGTCACGTGGGTCGACCTGCTCCATGGCGTCCGTCGGACCGCGACCGTGGGCCCCACCGACCTCGTCGCCGTCCGGAGTGCCGTCGGCGGGACGATCGACCGGGTGCTGGCCCGGGCCGCCGACCCGGTCGCGGTCCCCGGAGCCGACTGCGCCACGTGCCGATTCCGCAAGGGGTGCCCCGAGTTCCCGGGGGCCAAGCGGGTCGGCCGGATGTCGAGCCGGGACCCGCTCCCCGGGGTGCTCACGGTCACGCCCACCGTGGTCGAGGCCTGGACCCGCTGCCCCCGCCTGTGGCGCGACCAGCACCTCTTCGGGATCCCCGCCAGCGACACCGGCGCGTCGGGCGAGCACGGCCAGCGGGTCCACGCCCTCCTGCGGGCCCTGCACCGTGACGGCCCCTGCACCGACCCCGACCGGATCGCCGACGTCGTCACCGCCCACGGCGCCGACCGCCGCGTGCTCGACGAGCTGCGCAACCACGCCCGCCGCTGTCCCGTCGGCGCCGAGGGGTACGGGCACGAGTTCTCCCACCACCGGCTCCACGCCCGGCCGCCCCACTTCCTCGCCGCCGCCCGGCTCGACGCCGCCTGGATCCACGACGGCTGGCTCGACGTGCGCGACTACAAGACCGGCGGCGTCTGGCACGACCGCGTCGCCGACGACCCCCGGGCCCGTGTCCAGGCCTGGATCATGGCCCCGGTCGCCGCGGCCCTCGGCCTCGGCCTGCGGATCCGGTACGAGCACCTGGCCGCCGACGTCGTCGACGACCCCGAGGAGTGGGAGCCCGACGCCGACGACCTCGCCGCCCTCGACGAGTGGATGGTCGCCACCGCCGGTGCGATCCGGGCGGGGGCTCCGTGGCCCGGGGTCTCCGACCCGGCCGTGTGCCGATCGTGCCGGTACCGTTCGGTCTGCCCGGAGTCGGCGACCCCCACCGTGCCCACGTGGCCGCGGGTCGACCCCGACGACCCCGACGACACCGACGACCTCGCGGACGGACCATGACCTCTCCCCCCAGCCCGAACGGCGCCGACCGCTCCGGGTACACCTTCCCCGGCGTGGGCCAGATCTTCTGGCGGGGCGTCACGAAGCGCTGCCCGCGCTGCGGATCGGGCCACCTCTACCGCCGATACCTCTCGCTGGTCCCCGACTGCCCGCGGTGCGGACTGCACTTCGAGCGCGAGGACGGCTACTGGGGCGGGGCGCTGGCCGTCAACATCGCCATCGTGATGGCGATCTTCATCGTCACCTTCGTCGGGATCATGATCGCCACCGTCCCCGACGTGCCCGTCGGGTTGTCGCTGCTGATCCTCGTGCCGATCATGGTGCTCGGCCCGGTCGTCTTCTACCCGTACTCGAAGACCATCTGGATGGCGGTCGACTACGGCTTCCTCCAGAAGGTCAGCGGGAAGGCCTGAACCCGGCGACGGCGTGTGAACGGAATGTGGACCGGGCGCTTCGTCGCCGGTCCACCCCGTCGGTGCGGGCTCCCGTCTGGTTACGCTGACGCCCGCCGCCCCGCCTGCCAGGACCCCGCCATGCCCACCGACACGCCACTGCTCCGGTACCTCCAGGAGCTGCAGTCCGAGTTGGCGTCGAACCGTGACGGCCGGGTGGCCGACTACATCCCGGCCCTGGCGACCGCCGACCCTGCCCTGTTCGGCATCAGCATCGTCACCGTCAACGGCACGCGGTACTCCGTCGGCGACTCCGACCACCCGTTCACGATCCAGTCGGTGTCGAAGCCGTTCGTCTACGGCATGGCCCTCACCGATCGGGGCGTCGAGGACGTGCGGCACCGGGTCGGCGTCGAGCCGACCGGCGACGCGTTCAACTCGATCCGGGTCGACGAGGAGTCGAACCGTCCGTTCAACCCGCTCGTCAACACCGGTGCGATCGTCACGACCGGCCTGGTGCGCGGCGACTCCGAGGCCGACCAGTGGCAGCGGATCGTCGACGGCTTCGAGTCCTTCACCGGACGCGTCCTCATCGCCGACGAGGCCGTCTACGAATCCGAGTGCGAGACCGGGGACCGCAACCGGGCCATCGCCTACCTCATGCGCAACCTGGGCATGCTCGAGGGCGACCCCGAAGCCATCCTCCGGCTCTATTTCCGCCAGTGCTCCCTGTTGGTGACCACCGACGACCTCGCGGTCGCGGCGGCCACCCTCGCGTCGGGCGGACGCAATCCCGTCACCGGACGGCGCGCGCTCACCGAGAACCTCAACGAGCGGATCCTGAGCGTCATGCAGACGTGTGGGATGTACGACGCCGCCGGCGCCTGGGCCGTCGACGTGGGCTTCCCGTCGAAGAGCGGCGTGAGCGGCGCGGTCATCGCCGTCCTCCCCGGGCAGGCCGGCATCGCGGTGTACTCGCCGCCGCTCGACGTCCGGGGCAACAGCCTGCGGGGCATCGAGGTCTGCCGCCGGCTCGCCGGAGACTTCGGCCTGCACCCCCACCGCGACCGGGGCCACCCCGCCGGGGTCCTCCGGGGTGCGTACCGGGGGAACCGGGCCCGCTCCACCCAGGCCCGCACCGACACCGAGTACGCCTGCATCGAGGAGCACGGTGACGACCTGTCGGTCTACGAGGTCCAGGGCCTGATCCGCTTCGCCGAGACCGAGTTCCTGATCGGGTTCATCATCGACGATCCGACGCGCAGTCGGGTCGTCGCCATCGACGGCCGTCGGGCGCTCCTCGTCGACCACCACCTGATCCCGATGTTCGCCGAGCTCGCCGACCTCCTCGCCGCGTCGGGCCGGGTGCTGGTCCTCGCCGGCTTCAACGCGCCCGGGGTGCCGCCCGAGTTCACCGGGGTGGCCCGGTCGTTCGACGACATCGACGACGCGGTCGAGTGGTGGGAGGACCAGGTCATCGCCACCCACTTCACGGGTGTCGGCTCGGAGTCGGCCCGGCCGGTCACCGACCAGGAGCTCCTGCGGGGCCTCGCCGACGACGACCTCGCCGCCGTGCTGGCCGAGGTCACGTACTCCACCCTCGACCCGGGCGCCTTCCTCGCCCGCGAGGGCAAACCGGCCGACTGCGTCTACTTCCTGCTGTCGGGCCAGGTGAGCGTCCGGCTCGGCTCGAAGGCCACGTTGAAGTCGCCCCGGGTGGCGGCGTTCGGCGCGGGCGCCGCGGTCGGCGAGCTCGCCCTCATCGAGGGCGGCGTGCGCTCGGCGTCGTTGATGGCCGACACCCGCGTCGAGATCGCGACCCTGACCGTCGAGGCCCTCGACCGGATCGCCCGCGATCGACCCACGGTCCGGGCCACGATCATGGGGAACCTCGCCCGGTCGCTGGCCCTGCGCCTCCGACGCGCCAACGACCGGATCCGCGTCCTCGACAGCTAGGGCACCGCTGGCGCCGGCGCCGTCGTCTCGGGCGGCCGGGCGGCCGGGCGGTCAGACGTTCAGGCGGGCCACGAGGGCCCGGGCCCGACCCGCGAGGTCGTCGCGGACCTCGACCGACGCGAAGCCGGCGGCGGCCGCCCGGGCGGCGGCGGTGGCGGCCTGGTGCGGTGCCAGCTCGACCACCAGGACCCCCGCCGGCTCGAGCCAGCTCGGCGCGTCGGCGACGATGCGCTCGACGCACTCGAGGCCGGTGGGTCCGCTCACGAGCGCGCCGTGGGGCTCGTGGTCGCGGACGTCGGCCGGGAGGTCGGGAAACTCGGCGTCGGTGACGTAGGGCGGGTTGGTCACCACCAGCCGGAGGCCGCCGCGCAACGAGTCGGGGAGGGCGCCGAACCAGTCGCCCTCCGCCAGGCGCACCCGGGTGGCGGCGGTGCCGATGCTGGAGAGGTTGGCCCGGGCCACCGCCAGGGCGTCGGGTGAGCGGTCGGTGGCCCACACCGCGGCGTCGGGGAGCTCGGCGGCCAACGCCAGCGCGATCGCGCCCGAACCGGTCCCGAGGTCGGCGACGGTGAACTCGGTGCGGCCCGCGGCCCAGGGGTCGGTCCGCCCCCGGCGGGCGCCGAGCCGGACCAGCTCGTCGATCGCCGCCTCGGCGACGACCTCGGTCTCGGGTCGCGGCACGAGCACCCGCCGGTCGACCATGAGGTCGATCCCCCGGAACGACCACGATCCCAGCACGTACTGCAGCGGCTCCCCGGCCCGGCGGCGCTCGACCATCGCCGCGATCCGGTGCCGGGCCAACGACGGGGCGTGCTCGTCCTCCTCGACCACCAGCTCGGCGACGTCGAAGCCCGACACCTCGAGCACCATCCACCGGGCCTCGGCCGCCGCCGCGTCGCCGACCGACGGTGCCAGCGCCGCGGCGGTGTCGGCGAGCACCTGACGCCAGGTCCGGGCGTCGGGATCAGGCACCGTCGTCACCGAGCTGTCGGCGCCGCTCGTCGGCCGCGAGCGCGTCGACGATCTCGTCGAGCTGCTCACCGCCGGCGAGCACCTGCTCGAGCGCGTGGAGGGTCACCCCCACCCGGTGGTCGGTGATCCGGTTCTCCTTGAAGTTGTAGGTCCGGATCTTCTCCGAGCGACCGCCGCCCTTGACCTGCCCGCGGCGGGCCTCCGACAGCGCCGCCTCCTGGCGCTCCCGCTCGACCTGCAGCAGGCGGGAGCGCAGGATCCGCAGGGCCTTCTCCTTGTTCTGGAGCTGGCTCTTCTCGTCCTGACAGGTCACGACCAGTCCGCTCGGCCGGTGGGTGATCCGCACCGCGGAGTCGGTGGTGTTGACCGACTGACCGCCCGGTCCGCTCGCGCGGTACACGTCGATCTCGAGGTCGTTGGGGTCGACCGCCACGTCGACCTCCTCGGCCTCGGGCAGCACGGCCACCGTGGCCGCGCTGGTGTGGACCCGGCCCTGACTCTCGGTGACCGGCACCCGCTGCACCCGGTGCGGCCCGGCCTCGTACTTGAGCCGACTCCAGGCGTCGGCGCCCTTCACGACGAGGGTGACCTCGCGGTAGCCGCCCATGTCGGAGGGCTGGCCGGAGAGCACCTCGACCTTCCAGCCGTGACGCCGGGCCAGCGCGTCGTACATCCGGAACAGGTCGCCGGCCCAGAGGTTGGCCTCCTCGCCGCCCTCGGCGCCGCGGATCTCGAGGATCACGTTCTTGCCGTCGTCGGGATCACGCGGGACGAGGAGCTCGCGCAACTCGGCCTCGAGGGCCACCACCGCCGACTCCTTGTCGGCGATCTCGGCGCGCAGGTACTCGCGCATCTCGGCGTCGGACTCGCCCTCGAGCAGATCCCGGGCATCGGCGAGGTCGGCGGTGGCCGCCTCGTGGGCGCGCCACGCCTCGACGACGGGCTTGAGCTCGGCGTGGCGGCGGCCGGCCTCGCGGGCGGCGGCCTGGTCACCCGCGGCGTAGATCTCCGGGAGCCGGGCCTCCAGCGCGTCGAACTCCCGCGCCAGCTCGGCGAGCTGGTCGAACATGGCAGGTCAGGGGGTGCCGAACGCGGGACGACCGACGATCCCGGGACGGGTCGATCGGGCCGTGACCTCCGCCCGCTCCTCGGCGGTCAGCACCGCGAGCAGCGACGCCACGGCCACCTCGACCTGGTCGAGGGACGGCTCCCTGGTGGTCAGGCGCTGGAGCCCGAGGCCCGGACGCATCGCCGTGCGCACCCACCACCACCGCATGTGCCCGGCGGCGAACCGGATGACCTCGTAGCTGATGCCGGCGACGACCGGGATGAGCACGATCCGCGACGCGATCAGCCACGGCAACGCAGGTCGCCCGACGAAGGCGTACACGAAGATCGTGACGACCATGACGGTCAGGAGGAAGTTCGTGCCGCAGCGCACGTGCTCGGTCGAGAACCGTTGCGCCGAATCGGCCGTGACCTCGACGTCGTTCTCGTAGGCGGCGATGGCCTTGTGCTCCGCGCCGTGGTACTGGAACACGCGCTTGATGTCGGGGATCAGCCCCACCGCCAGGAGGTAGCCGAGGAAGATCGCCAGGCGGATGCCGCCCTCGGCGAGGTGGAACCAGAACCCCTCGATGCCGAACCAGTCGGTGATGCCCTTGTTGACGAGGGCCGGGATCAGGATGAACACGGCGGTGAAGAAGACCAGCGCCACGCCCATCGTCCAGCCCATCGCCTTCGAGGAGATGCGCTCCTCCTCGGGCACCTGCCGGTCGGCCGACCACGACAGGGCCTTGAAGCCCAGCGCCATCGACTCCCCGAGGGAGGTGACACCCCGGACGAACGGCACCTTCGCGAACCGCTCGCCCCAGGTCGGGACGTCGTGGGTCACGACCTCGACGTCACCGTCGGGCGTGCGCACGGCGACCGCCCACGTGCGCGCCCCGCGCATCATCACCCCCTCCATGACGGCCTGGCCGCCGAGGTAGCGGGTGGGGGCGCCGGGCACGGCGGTTACGACTTCTGGAGGGCCTGGGTCTTCGCCTGCCGGCGCTGGAAGCGCTCGACCCGGCCACCGGTGTCGACCA
>JAFMJM010000139.1 GCA_017853455.1 Acidimicrobiia bacterium
CCGACGGGTGCGTGGTCGGGTCTGCGCCTCGTGGAGTTCGGGTCGGGCGCCGCGGGCCCCATCTCCACCCGTTACTTCGTCGAGCACGGCGCGACCGTGCTGCGCATCGAGTCGGCGAGCCGCCCCGACTTCCTGCGGGTGATGGCGCTCGGCCCGAACAACCCCCACGGGCTCGAGGGCGCCGCGATGTACGACGGGCTCAACGTCGGCAAGCGCAACGCCACCTTCAACCTGAAGGACCCGCGCGCCGTGGAGTTCGTGCGCCGCCTGCTCTGCGAGTGGGCCGACATCGTCGTGGAGAACTTCGCCCCGCGCGCGATGAAGGGCTTCGGGCTCGACTACGAGTCGCTCGTCGCCCACCGCCCCGACCTCGTCATGGTCAGTGCCTGCCTCAACGGCCAGACCGGCCCCCACAAGGACTACCCCGGGTTCGGCTCGCAGGGCTCGGCCCTCTCGGGGTTCACCTACCTCACCGGCTGGCCCGATCGGGAGCCGGTCGGTCCCTACGGCACCATCACCGACTCCCTGGCGCCGCGCTACGTCGCCACGGCCGCCGCGGCCGGCCTCCACTACCGCCGGGCCACCGGTCGGGGCGCCTACCTCGACCTCTCCCAGGTCGAGTGCGGCATCTACACGCTCTCGCCGTGGCTCCTGCGGGCCGACGCCGAGGGCGTCGTGACCGACCGGGCGGGCAACCGCTCCGACCGCGCCGTCCCGCACGGGGCGTTCCCCTGCGCCGACGAGACGGTCGACGGGGAGACCCGCACCGACCGGTGGGTCACCATCGCCTGCTGGACCGACGCCGAGTGGGCCGCGCTCGCCGGCGTCATCGGGCTCGACGACGCCGATCTCGCCGATCTCGACGCCCGTCGGTCCCGGATCGACGAGGTCGAGGCCGCCGTGTCGGCCTGGACGCGGGCACGGACCCGCGCCGAGGTCGCCGAGCGCCTCCAGGCCCTCGGGATCGAGGCGGTGCCGGTCAACGACTTCGCCGACGTCCACGCCGACCCCCAGGTCGCCCACCGTGGCCACTTCGTCGGGCTCACCCACCCGTTCATGGGCCCCCGGCTCTACGAGCACGACGGGTTCCGGGTCGAGGGCCTGGCGGTCGGCTACGAGCGGTCGGGCCCGACCCTCGGCCAGGACAACGACTGGGTGCAGCGCGACCTCCTCGGCCTCTCCGACGACGAGCGCGCGGCCCTCGCCGCCGACGACGTCTTCAAGTAGGCGCACCGATCCCGATGACCGATCGGCCGCCGGCGATCACCGTGGTGATCCCGGTGCTCGACGGCGCCACGACCATCGGGATCCAGTTGGCGGCGGTGCTCGGCCAGGCCGTCGACGCCCCCTTCGAGGTGGTGGTCGTCGACAACGGCTCCACCGACGGCACCCCCGCCGTCGTGATGGGGTTCGGCGACCCCCGGGTCCGACTCGTCCGCGAGACCGACCGGCCCCGCAACGCCGGCGCCGCCAAGAACACGGGTGTCCGGGTGGCCCGCGCGCCGTTGATCGCGTTCTGCGACGCCGACGACCTCGTGGCCGACGGCTGGCTGGCGGCGGTGCTCGCCGCCCTGCAGGACCACCCCGTCGTCTCGGTCACCGCCGAGCACGGCCGCTGCTCGCCCGGTCTGAGCGCCCGCTCGTGCCCGGCGCCGGTCGTGGAGCACACCTTCGGCGGCCGGACGGTGTTCTCCGGAGGAGCGTTCGGCATCACCCGTGACGTCTACCTCGCCGTCGGGGGATTCGACCCCGACGCCCGCGGTGCGGTCGACTACGAGTTCGCGCTCCGGCTGCACCGCCTGACGGGCCTCACGGCCGCACCGAGCGGCGCCGTGGTGCACGTGCGCCTGCGCTCCGATCCGGTGGCGGCGTTCCGCACCTACCGGCGACTCCACGCCTCGCTCGTCGACCTCGAGCGCGAGTACGCCGACTCGCTCGAGGTCACCCCCCGGACCGCCGGTGTCGCGGCCCGGGACTGGCGGGACCTGGCCCGGGCCACCCGCTGGCTGCGCGAGCCCGACCTGCGCGTGCAGTTCGCCTGGTTGGCCGCGCTGCGGGTCGGCGAGCTGCGCCGGGTCAGGTACGCGGTGGCCGACCGGCGCCGGGCGGGCCGGCGAACGCCTGGGCGATCGTGAGCCACTCGCCGGCCACCGGACCCCGGGCCACCAGGGCGGTGTCGGCGAGGTGGGTCCGCTGGGTGACCAGCAGGCACAGGTCGAGCGCCGGCCCGGTCACGACGTCGATGGCGTCGTCGGGGCCCCAGACCCAGACGTCGCCGTCGGGGCCGGTCAGCTCGACGCGGACCGGGACCTCCGGAACCGGGCGACCGTGGGCCCGGAAGGCGTTGGGGATCGACCGGGCTCCGATGTGGGCGACGTGGCGCAGCGCCGGGGTGACCGGCCACGACGCACCGAGGGCGTCCGCGACGTCGTGACCGTGGGCCCACGTCTCCATGATCCGGGCCGTCAGCGCGGCGGCGGCGCTCAGGTCGGGCCCGAACCACGGCACCCGGGTGGAGGGGTCGAGCGCCCGGAAGGTGGCGTCGAGGGCGGCCCGGGCCCGGTGGGACCAGGCGAGCAGGTCGGCCGGCGCCCGCCCCCGGTTGGCCTTGGCGACCCGCTCCGTGATCCGGTCGCCGTCGACGGGCTGGTGCTCCCGCTCGTGCTCGAACGCCGCCCGGTCGAGCGCGCCCAGCACCGTCATGTCGTCGAAGTGGGCGAGATGGCTCACCTGGTCGGCGACGCTCCAGCCCGGCGCCGGCGTGGGGCGGGCCCAGTCGGCGTCGGCGCAGGCGTCGAGCAGCGCGAACCACGCCGCCGACTCGAGGGCCAGGTCGTCACACATCCGTCCGAGGTCGACCGCCATCGTCGCAGTCTGACAGGCGGCCCGGGCCCGTTCGCACCCACCCCGGTTACCCTGACCCCGTGCCCACCTGCGTCCTGCGCATCACCGCCCCCGACCAGCCCGGGCTGGTCGCAGCGGTCGCCAACTTCGTCGCCGACCACGGCGGCAACATCATCCACGCCGACCAGCACCACGACGAGTCGACCGGCCGCTTCTTCCAGCGGGTGCAGTTCGACCTCGACGGCTTCCCGCTCGCCCGTCACGAGATCGGCCCGGCCTTCGCCCCGGTCGCCGACAAGTTCGGCATGGCGGTCGAGGTGCGCTTCTGCGACGAGGTGCCACGGGTCGCGGTCCTGGCGTCGAAGGCCCCCCACTGCCTCGCCGAGCTGCTCTCCGACTGGCGGGCCGGCGAGGTCCAGGCCGACATCCGCATGATCGTCTCGAACGTGCCCGACCACGCCGACCTCGCCGCCTTCTACGGCATCCCGTACCACTCCCTGCCGGTCACCCCCGAGACCAAGGCCGACCAGGAGGCGCAACTCCTCGCCCTCCTCGAGGCCGACCACATCGAGCTCGTCGTGCTGGCCCGGTACATGCAGATCCTCTCCCCCACGATCGTCGACCGGTTCCCCAACCGGATCATCAACATCCACCACTCGTTCCTGCCCGCCTTCGCCGGCGCCCGGCCGTACTTCCAGGCCCACGAACGGGGTGTGAAGCTGATCGGGGTCACCGCCCACTACGTGACGGCCGAACTCGACCAGGGACCGATCATCGAGCAGGACGTCGCCCGGGTCTCGCACCGGGAGAACGTCAAGGAGCTCACCCGCCGCGGCGCCGACCTCGAGAAGATCGTCCTGGCCCGGGCGCTGCGCTACCACCTCGAGCACCGGGTGGTCGTCAGCGGCAACAAGACCGTCGTCTTCGCCTGACCCGTCACCCCGTAGCCTGGAGCGCATGGCCGTCTCCAGCAGCACCGCCACCGTCGGGCAGCTCGCTCCCGACTTCACCCTCACCGACCAGCACGGTGACGCGTTCCGCCTCGCCGACGCGCTGACGCGCGGACCGGTGGTCATCGCCTTCCTCCGCGGCTTCGTCTGACCCCACTGCCGCCGGCACCTCGCGCAGTTGCGCGACGACATCGCCCGGTTCGAGGCTCTCGGCGCCACCGTGGTCGCCGTGGCACCCCACTCCGAGGCCAAGGTCGGGAAGTTCACCCTCGACGACGAGTACCCGTTCCCCATGGTCGCCGACCCGAGCGGCGCCACCTTCCGGGCCTACGACGTGCTCAGCAAGCTCACGAGCCTCGGACAGCGCCCGGCGGTGTTCGTCGTCGACCGGTCCGGCATCGTGCGCTTCGACGCCGTGGGCACCAAGATGACCGACATCGCCGGCAACGACGAGGTGCTCTCGGTCCTCGCCGGCCTCTGACCGACCGCCGCCGCCCGCGCGGAGCGTTCGGCGATCAGCGGTCGGCGTCGCGCCGGGCGCGCTCGGCGCGCCGACCCCGCCGTGCCGCGAGGAGCATCGGAACGGCGATCAGCGAGACCGGGATCACCACCATGATCACGAAGAGCACCTGTCGGTCCATGGTTCAGTCTCCGTCCGTCCAGAGCCCCTCGCGGGGCGGGCCGGCCAGGTGGCCGCCGTCGATCACGAACTGCGCCCCGGTGCAGTAGGAGGACTCGGTGGAGGCGAGGAACAGCGCGAGGTTCGCCACCTCCTCCGGGGTCCCCATGCGGGGGATGGGCTGGGCGGCCATCAGCCGGTCGAGGCGGGCGCGGATCGCGGCGGGCGCCTCGGCCACCATCGGCGACGCGATGACCCCCGGGTGGATCGAGTTCACCCGGATGCCGAACCGCCCGAGCTCGAGCGCCGCCGTGCGGGTCAGACCCGTGACCCCGAACTTGCTGGCGGCGTAGGACGACATCCCCGGCACGCCCACGATCCCGTCGATCGACGAGACGTTGACGATCGATCCGCCGCCCGCCGCCCGGACCGGTTCGGCCTTCATGGCGTCGATCACGGCGCGGATCCCGAAGAACACCCCGTCGAGGTTGATCGCGAGCGTGCGCCGGTGGTCCTCGAGGGTCGTCTCCTCGATCACCCGTGGAGTCGGCCCGACCCCCGCGTTGTTGATCAGCACGTCGAGGCGGCCGAAGGCGTCGAGCCCGGCCGCCACGGCCTCCGCCCACTGGTCGGGGTCGGTCACGTCGAGCGGACACGCGACCGCGGCGTCGCCCAGGTCGGCCGCCACGGCGGCGGCACCGTCGGCGAGGACGTCGGTCACGACGACCCTCGCGCCCTCCGCCGCGAAGCGGCGGGCCTCGGCGGCGCCCTGACCCTGCGCGGCGCCGGTGATCAGCGCCACTCGCCCGTCGAGTCGTCCCGGTCGGTCCACGGGACCAGCCTAGGGCCGCCTCAGGCGGGCATCGCCAGGCCACCGTCGATGACGAGGGTCTGGCCGGTGCAGAACCGGGCGTCGTCGGAGGCGAAGAACACCGCCGCCCCGGCGAGGTCCTCGGGCTCGAGGCGCGACTTCAGCGCGGTGGCCGACGTCATGATCGACAGGAACTCCTCGGGCACCGTCTTGACGGTCGCCTCGGTCATCGTGATCCCCGGGGCGATGCAGTTGACCGTGATGCCGTACTGCCCGAGCTGCGCCGCCATGAACTTGGTCAGGCCGACGATCCCCCACTTGGTGATCGGGTAGCTGTAGTTGCCCAGTCCGTGGAAGTCCATGGTCGGAAAGCCCGAGTACGAGTAGGCGGCACCCGACGCCTGGTTGACGATCCGCCCCCGCCCCTTCGCCACCATCACCGGAGCGGCGGCCCGACCCATCAACCACGTGCCGTGCTGATTGACCGCCGTGATCTTCTGGAGGTACTCGAGCGAGGCGTCGGTGTGGTCGATGTCGTGGTAGATCGCCGCGTTGTTGATCAGCACGTCGAGGGTGCCGAACCGCTCCACCGTGGCAGCCACGCACGCGTCCGCCGAGGCCGGGTCGGAGATGTCGGTCCGCACGAACGCGATCTCGCCCCGACCGCCCAACGCCTCGACCGCGGCGTTCCCCCGGTCCTCGTTCACGTCGGCCACCATCACCCGCGCGCCCTCGTCGAGGAACCGCTCGGCGTAGGCCAGACCGATGCCCTGCCCCGCCCCGGTGATGATCGCGACCTGTCCGTCCAGCCGTCCGCCCACGTGTCGTCCCCTCGTCCCACTCGTTCGGCTCGCCCGGCCCACTCGTCCGTCGAGGGCCCGGATTCCGGGCCGGAGCGAGTCTCGCCGTCGACCACCCGGGGCGCAAACCCGCGGGCGTCTGCGGTACGTTGCAGCCGTCGTCGACCGCCGCGCGCGGCCGACGGACGCTTCATCCGAATTGGTCCGAAACGAGGGGAACAACCGACATGGGCATGCTCGACGGCAAGGTCGCCATCGTCACCGGTGCGGGTCGCGGCGTGGGTCGCGGCGAGGCGGTCGCACTCGCCGCCCACGGCGCGAAGGTCGTGGTCAACGACCTCGGCGCGTCCATCGTCGGTGAGGGTGCCGACCTCAGCCCGGCCCAGGAGGTGGTCGAGGTCATCCGCAGCCGCGGCGGCGAGGCCATCGTCAACGGCGACGACGT
>JAFMJM010000140.1 GCA_017853455.1 Acidimicrobiia bacterium
GCGACCCTCAACCTGGTGCTCAAGGCCGACGTCCAGGGCTCGCTCGAGGCGCTGACCGACGCGCTGCGCAAGCTCGACCACGAGCACGAGGAGGTCCGCCTCTCGTTCGTGCTCCGCGGGGTCGGTGGTATCACGGAGTCCGACGTCAACCTGGCGGCGGTCTCCAACGCCACGGTCATCGGCTTCAACGTCCGTCCCGACCGGAAGGCGCGTGAGCTCGCCGAGTCCGAGAAGGTGGAGCTGCGCCTCTACGAGGTCATCTACCAGGTCCTCGAGGACGTCAACTCGGCCCTGCTCGGGATGCTCCAGCCGGAGTTCGAGGAGGTCGTCACCGGCGACGCCGAGGTGCGCGAGGTGTTCGGCGTGCCCCGGGTCGGCAAGGTGGCGGGCTGCTACGTCCGCAACGGCACCATCACCCGTGGTTCGCGGGTGCGGTTCCTGCGCGACGGTGTGGTCATCTGGAACGGCAGCATCGCCTCCCTCAAGCGCTTCAAGGAGGACGCGCGCGAGGTCCAGTCGGGCTTCGAGTGCGGGATCGGGCTCTCCGACTTCCAGGATCTCAAGCCGGGCGACATCATCGAGACCTACGAGCTCAAGGAGATCCCGCGCGGCTGACCGTGTGGGCGGTCCGGCCCGGGTGACCGGGCGGACCGGGTCTCAGAGCGTGCGGGGGCGGTTCACGAACCGCTTCTCGGTCGGCGACCAGAACCAGCCGCCACCGGCCTTGGAGCCGCCGTCGACGGGGATGTTGTGCCCCGTGACGAAGGCCGAGAGGTCGGAGGCCAGGAACAACGCGACGCGGGCCTGGTCCTCGGGCCACCCGAGCCGTCCGACCGGCGCCCACGACTCCCACATGTGCTCGAGTCCCTGCCAATTGGTCAGGTAGTCGACCTGGGGGGTCTGGGTGAGGTCGGGTCCGATGGCGTTGACCCGGACCCCGTGGCGCCCCATGGCCACGGCGAGGTCGGTGGTGAACGCGGCCACGCCTGCCTTCATGGCTCCGTAGACGGGGTCGCCCGGGTACCCCCGCATGCCCTCCACCGAGTGCACGTTGACGATGGCGCCCCCACCTCCGGCGATCATCGGGTCGAGGAACGCCCGGGTGACGGCGAACACGTGCAGCAGGTTGACCTCGAACATCCCCTGCCACGACTCGGGGCCCGAGGTGCGAAAGCGCGAGATCGGGCGGTAGTCGCCGACGTTGTTGACCAGGACCTGCACCGTGGGGTGCTCGGCCAGGACCGTGGCGGCGAAGACCTCGACCGCTCCCGGGTCGGTGACGTCGCAGACGTGGGTCCGGATGCTGCCGCCGGTGGCCCGGACGTCGGCCTCGACCACCCGGGCGCGCTCCGGGTCGATCTCGGCGACCTCGACGTGCGCTCCGTGCTGGGCGAACAGCGAGACGATCGCGGCGCCGATGCCGACGCCGCCGCCGGTGACGACCGCCACCCGACCGTCGAGCAGCCGGTTCCAGTCGGCGATGGGCGGGACGTTCTCAGGTACCTGCGCGCTCACGGTTCCCTCCGGGCGGGTGGTCGGGAGTGGGATCGGCGGCGACGGTTCAGTGCGGGGGATCGACGGCGCCGGGGGGTGCCGCCTTGCCGGACGGTCGCCACCTGAAGAAGGTCAACGTCGCGATCAGCAGGGCCACCGCGCCGACGTTCATCAAGCCGTCGGCCGCATCGGGGCTGGTGAAGACCACTTCGATGCCGCGGATGGCCACGAAGACGACGAGGACGTCGACCACGGACTTCTTGAGGGCGTCGAAGGAGCCGACCTGCAGCCACCTGGGAAGGTCCAGGTCGCCGATGAACAACTCGTAGAGCCCGAGCGAGACGATCAGGAGGACGACGGCGAGGAGGTAGAGGTCGACCGCCTTCAGGAGGGCGATGAGCGCACCGTTGCGCTTCCAGGCGCCGGCGAGGAGGTCGTCCACGAGGGACACCGTCTTGGCGCCCGCCCAGAGGAACGTGACGAGGGACAGGACTCCGAACCCGATCACGCCGATGACGGCGAGGTACCTGCTGGCGCCGACGACCCGCTTCACGGTTGGCTCTCGCGTCGCCAGTCGATCAGGCATTCCGCGTGACCGCTCTCGATGTCGTAGACCAGCCCGACGATCCGGCGGATCGGGGCGAGGTACGGCGTGGAGGCGATGAGGTCGACGTCCTCGCCGAGTGCGTCACCGTGATCGTCGATCGGGAGGAAGTGGACCTCGGCCCCGGTGATGTCGTGGAGCTGGGCGTCGGTCACGCCGGCGAGACCGCACTTGGTGTGCTGCATGAGGACGACGGTGTCGGTCCCGAGCACGTGGGTCGACAGGGCGAGGCTGCGCAGGATGTCGTCGGTGACCCGTCCGCCGGCGTTGCGGAGCACGTGGGCCTCGCCGAGGTGGAGGCCGAGCACGGCGAAGACGTCGATCCGGGCGTCCATGCAGGTGATGACGGCCAGACGTCGGGTCGGCCAGGCGCCCGGGACCCGCTGGGGCTCGTGGCCCTCGGCGTAGACCTCGTTGGCGGCCAGCAGTTGTCGAACGACGGGCATCGGCGCATCCTAGGGGAGGCTCGACTCGCGCTGCGGGGCCGCTCCGGGCCAGAATCCAGGCGTGATGCGATGGTGGGGTGCACGGCGGGTCGGCGGGGCGGGAGCGGCGCTCGTCGTGGTGCTCGCGGTCGGGGCGGTGCTCGGTCCAGCCGCCGGCGCCGGCGCCGGGGCCGGGGCCGGGGCCGGCAAGGCGCCGACCGTGCACCGGGAGGTGGTCGGCCGGGTCGCGCCGGACAACGCCCCGGGTCAGTCGTTGATCCTCGAGCGGGTGGTGGTCGACCCCGGGGCCGAGGCGGCCGTGCACTTCCACGACGGCACGCAACTCGTGACGGTGCGGAGCGGTTCGATCCGCTACGAGGTGACGGCGGGGTCTGCGGCCATCACCCGTCGGGACGGGACCACCGAGACCCTCGACGCGCCGGGGACGACCCGCCTCCGGGCCGGCGACGTCTTCGTGGAGCGGGCCTCGACCGTGCACGGCTTCGTCAACCCGACCGGGCGGGCGGCGGTCCTGGAGCTCGCTGCGCTCCTCGACGCCGGCGCGCCGCTGTCGACGCCGCTCGACGCCACCGGCGCCGCCGACACCCGCCTGCAGTTCGCCACCAAGCTGACGTCGCAGAACCGCTCGCTCTTCACGGTCGGGCCCGACGGGATCGACACGTTCGGCTGGAACCGCCTGTCGGGGACCACGACCATCGACGGCGAGACCGTCACCCTCGACTTCCTGACCAACGTCGACTACGAGCGCGGGAGCGGGCCGTTCTTCGGGTTCTTCGTGCTGACGTTCCCCGACGGGGCGACGCTGGGGGTCTCGCTGCAGGGGACGGCGACGAGCATGTCGGGTGGGACCGACACGTCGTTCGCGGCTGCACTCGAGGTGATCGGTGGCACGGGGCGTCTGGTCGACCAGGTCGGCAGCGGTCTGTTCACGGGGTTCCGGCGGGCGGCCCTCGGCGGCACCGTCGACCTCGACGTCGTGCTGACCCTGCGACCCCGGTCGGCGGCGTCCCCCTCCTAAGATCCCCGACGGACCGACCGGATCCGACCGACGGATCCGGTCCGATGGTCCGAGACCGCTCCGGGAGCCGACGCAATGGGACCGCACCGCCGCCGCACGCCCGTCGGGCTGGTCCTCCTGGTGCTGGCGGCCGCGCTGCTCGGATCGGTGGTCACCTCGGTGGCTGCGACCGGAGGCTCGGGGACGGCGACGGTCCGGGCGCAGGCCGGCGCGGAAGCGCGGCGGGAATCGGAACGCGAACGCGAGCGCGAACGCGAGCGGGAGCGGGCCGGGGTCAACGGGGCCCAGGCCGTCGGCCCCGGGGTGTCGTCGTCCGGCAGGGCGGAGACGGCATCGGCGGGTGCGGTCGACTCCACGGTCTCGACCTTCAACGACACCTCGCCGCCGTTGCGCGACCTGGCGTCCCGCCCGTTGCCCCGCGGCGAGCGTCTGGGCCCCGACGGCGAGCCCGAGGAGGGTGCGGTCCGCACCGATCTCGCGCCGCATCCGAAGGGCGACGGCAACGACCCGGTGGCCCAGCGCTCACCGGCGGCGCCCACCGCGTCGAGCATCACGACCGGGACGTCCTTCGACGGGCCCGGCGTCGGGGTGTCGACGGTGCAGTGGATCCCGCCGGACCCCAACAGCGCGGTCGGCCCGAACCACGTCGTGTCGGTGGTCAACACCGACCTGGTCGTGCAGTCGAAGACGGGCACGATCGTCCTGGGCCCGGTCGGCACGAGCACCGTGTGGTCGGGCTTCGCCGGTGCCTGCGGCACCACCAACGACGGTGACGCGGTCGTGCGCTACGACCGCCTCGCCGCCCGGTGGGTCATCACCCAGTTCGCCGATGTCGCCTCGACGACCGGGCCGTACCTCGAGTGCGTCGCCGTCAGCGCGACCACCGACCCGACCGGATCGTGGAACCGGTACGCCTTCTCGTTCGCGAACTTCCCCGACTACCCCAAGCTGTCGGTGTGGGGCGACGCCTACCTGATCACGTACCAGATGTTCTCCCCGGCGGGTGGCTGGGTCGGACCGACGGTGTGCGGGATGCAGCGGGCGGCCATGCTCAACGGCGCTGCGGCGGCGCAGCAGTGCTACGCGCTCGGATCGCAGTTCGGGGGCCCGCTCGCCGCCGACAACGACGGGGCGACCCCGGTGCCGTCGGGTGCCGGGATCCCGGTGCTCGCCCTGAAGGACACCGACAACACGTCGCTGTCGGTGTGGACCCTCCGGTTCGACTGGACCACGCCGGCCAACTCGTCGATCACCGGGCCGTCGGCGCTGAGCGTGGCGGCGTTCACCCCGGCCTGCGGCGGTGGGTCCTGCATCCCCCAGCCGGGCACGACGAACCCCCTGGACTCGATGGCCGACCGGCTGATGTACCGGTTGGCCTACCGCAACTTCGGCTCCTACGAGGCCATGGTCGTGAGCCACACGGTGCAGGCCGGCAGCGCGATCGGTGTGCGGTGGTACGAGATCCGCCGCACGGGGTCGACGCTGTCGGTCTTCCAGCAGGGCACGTACGTCCCGGACGGCAACGCCCGCTGGATGCCGAGCATCGCGATGGACCGGGTGGGCAACATCGCCGTCGGCTACTCGTTGTCGGGTACGACGGTGAAGCCGAGCCTGGCGGCCGTCGGTCGCCTGGCCGGTGACCCGACCGGAACGCTCGGTCAGCCCGAGGTCCGCCTGGTCACGGGGCAGGGATCCCAGACCGGGTCGATCCAGCGCTGGGGCGACTACTTCTCCATGAACGTCGATCCGGCCGACGACTGCACCTTCTGGTTCACGGGCGAGTACCTCAAGTCCGACGGCAGCCGGAACTGGAGCACCCGCGTGTCGTCGTTCGTCCTGCCCGGGTGCACGGGGCCGGTGGTCCCGGAGTTCTCGCTGTCGACGTCGCCGACCTCGGGGTCGGTCAGCCCGGGGAGCTCGGTCTCGACCACGGTCGGCTCGACGGTGGTCCAGGGTGCCGCCCAGTCGGTGCAGCTGTCGGCATCGGGGCTGCCCGCCGGTGCGTCGGCCTCGTTCTCACCCGCGACGGTCACGGCCGGGAGCGCGTCGACCCTCACGATCACGACGTCGGGGACCACACCGGTGGGGACCTATCCGATCACCGTCACCGGAACGGGGTCGTCGGTGACCCGCACCACCACCTATTCGCTCGTGGTCGCCGCCGCCGACTTCTCGGTGGCGGTGTCGCCGACGTCGACGACGGTCGCCCGCGGTGCGACGGCGACCCTGATGGTGTCGTCCGTCGCCGTCGGGACCCCGCAGCGGGTCACGTGGTCGGCGACCGGCCTGCCGACCGGGGTGCAGGCGACCTTCAGCCCATCGGCCGTGACGGCCGGCTCGTCGTCGACCCTCACCCTGACCGCCTCGAGTAGCGCGAAACTCGGCTCCGTGACCGTGACGATCCGCGGCGCGGGAACTGCCGGGACGCGCACGGCATCACTCGGGCTCAAGGTGCTCACCGTCAACCCGGTGGTGAATCCCGGCTTCGAGACCGGCGTGCTGACGCCGTGGGTCAAGACCGGGACGGCTTCGGTGGTGACGACGAATCCCCAGGCCGGGACGAGGTCGGCGATGACGGGTGCGACCACCCGGACCAATGGTGACTCGAAGATCGTCCAGACGGTGACGGCCCCGACCGGCGCGACGCAGGTGTCGTTCTGGTACCGCACGTACTGCCCCGACAGCCTGACCTACGACTGGTCGACGGCCACGCTCAAGGACAACACCACCAACGTCACGACGACCATCCTGCCGCGCACCTGCACGGCGACCGGCATCTGGCGGCAGGTGACCTGGCCGGTGGTCGCCGGACGCTCCTACACGCTGACGCTGATCAACCACGACGACAACTACGTCGCCGACCCCACCTACACGCAGTTCGACTCGATCGCG
>JAFMJM010000002.1 GCA_017853455.1 Acidimicrobiia bacterium
GAGCGACCGGTCGAGGGTGTTGGTCTGGGGGACGACGCCGATGACCTGCTTGGCGGCCACGGGCCGGGCCACGACGTCGATGCCGTCGACCCAGGCCTTCCCGCCGGTCGGGATCACCCGGGTGGTGAGCATCCCGGCGGTGGTGGTCTTGCCCGCCCCGTTGGGCCCGAGGAGGCCGAAGATCTCGCCCCGGCGCACCGACAGGTCGAGCCCGTCGACCGCCCGGTTCCCGCCCGGATAGACCTTGGTCAGGCCCTCGGTCCGGATGACCTCGTCGGCGTCGCCCACGGCATTCCCTCCACGTCGTCGGCAGCACCGTAGCGTCGGGAACACCACCCCGCCGATGACGGTTGACGGGGCGAGCGAACCGTGACCACCGAAAGGACCACCCGTGAGCTTCGAGGACATCCCCGCACCCGAGCCCAAGGAGATCGACGAGCAGAACTGGGTCGTGCTCGGACACCTCATCGACAACGAGGTGCTCAAAGGCCGTCCGGTGGGCGATGAGCGGTGCGACAACTGCCTCTACTACATGGACACCTCCAAGGAGATCTCCTACTGCTGGCACCCGCGGGTGCGCATCCTGGTCGGCGACCAGTGGTGGTGCCAGTGGTGGGAGGCGATCCCCGAGGGCTGAGCCCCGGCGGTCGCTCAGCGCGACCGGGTGAAGAGGAACGCGCTCCCGGGCGTCAGCCCACCGTTGGTGACGACGGCCACCTCGGCGTCGGCGACCTGCCGGTCGCCGGCGTCACCGCGCAGCTGGGTCACCGCTTCGTGGACGAACCCGAACCCGTGGGTCCGGCCGTGGGAGAGCTGCCCCCCGTGGGTGTTGAGCGGCAGCTCGCCGCCCAGCGCGATGCGCGTGCCGCCGGCCACGAAGTCGCCGCCCTCGCCGATGCCGCAGAAGCCGAGTCCCTCGAGCCACGACAGGCAGTTGAACGAGAAGCCGTCGTAGAGCAGCGCCAGGTCGACGTCGGCGGGGGTCAGCGACGACCGGCTCCAGAGGTGGGCCGACGGGCCGAGCACCTGGGGCTCGTGGGTGATCGTCCCCTGCTCCCACTCGAGCGGCTCGAGGATCTGGGTCCCGACGGCTTCGACCAGCACCGGCGGGCGGCGCAGGTCGGCGGCAGCGTCGGCCCGTGACACGATCACCGCGACGGAGCCGTCGCAGGGCACGTCACAGTCGTAGAGCCCGAACGGCGTGGTGATCATCCGGGCGTCGAAGTACTCGTCGAGCGTGAACGGCTCGCGGTAGATGGCGTCGGGGTTGCGGGCGGCGTTGGCCCGGGCGTTGACCGCGATCCAGCCGAGCGCCTCGCGGGTGGTGCCGTAGCGGGCGAAGTGGTGCGAGGCGTTGAGCGCCAACACGTTGGCCGCCGAACCGGCCCCCCACGGGAGGCTCCAGTCCATCGGCGGCGCCACCCGTCCGCCGCCGTGCGGACGGTCGAGCCCCTGGCGCATGCGTTCGGTGGCGGTGGCCTCCCAGACGGTGCGGAAGCACAGCACGTGGCGGCACAGCCCGGCCGCCACGGCCAGCATCGCGGCGACGATCGCGCCCCCCTGCCCCGGGAGCTCCATGCCCCCGTTGTGCCAGGTGGGCTGCAGACGCAGCGCGCTCTCGACCAGGGTCACGCCGCCTTCGGAGTGGCCCCCCGGCGCGGTCGAGCCGGGGTAGGTCGACAGACCGTCGATGTCGGCCATCGTGAGCCCGGCGTCGGCGACGGCGGCCCGGCAGGCCTCGAGCGTCAACTCGAGCGGGTCGACCATCAGGCGCCGACCGAGCCGCGACATGCCGATCCCGGTGAGCGCGACCTTGTCCTCGTACTTGTCGGTGGTGACCATCGGCCGGGCGGAGCGCAGCGTCTCGACCGGGTCGACCGCCAAGGGCGGCAACTCGGCGGCGTCGGGTGCGCCGGTGGGCCGGAAGACCGGGAAGGTCCAGTCGCCGTCGGGCTCGAACGCGACGCGCACGCGCATCCCGACGTGCACCTCGTCGGGATCGCACCCGACGACGTTGGTCATCAGGTGCACACGCGGGTCCTCGTCGAGCACGACCATCGCCATGACGTAGGGCGGCGTGAACCCGGGGAGCCACTGCTGGTGGTTGACGGTGTACCCCACCACGGTGGCGTCACCGCTCACGACGACGTTCGACTGGGCCGTCGAGTGGCAGTAGTGGCAGACCGGCTTGGGCGGGTGCACCAGCGAGTCGCAGTCGTCGCAGTGCTGGATGCGGAGTTCCTCGTCGGCGACCGCGTCCCAGAAGAACTGGGCCTCGGGCATCACGTAGGGCCGGGGACGGCGGGCGTCGGACACGGGGAACCTCCGGAAGGGCGCAACTCGGTCGGACCGGACCCGAACCCTACGACGTAGCCTGCGCGCGTGGAGACCGTCTGGGTGCTCGGCGACCAGTTGCACCGGCGCTCCGGTGCCCTCGCCGCGGCCGACCCGGCCACCCACCGGGTGCTGCTGGTCGAGTCCCGGGGCCTCTGGGAGCGCACGACGTGGCACCGCCAGCGCCTCCACCTCGTGGTCACCGCGCTGCGTCGGTTCGCCGCCGAGCTCACCGCCGAGGGCTTCGCCGTCGACCTGCGCCGGGCCCCGTCGCTCGCGGCGGGGGTCCGGGACCACGTGGCCGAGTTCGCCCCCACCCGGATCCGGGCGATGGAGCCGATGTCGTACGACGGACTGGCCCTGATGGGGCGCCTCACCGACGAGGTGGGGCTCGAGGTGGTGCGATCCGACCAGTTCCTGTGCCACCGCGACGAGTTCGCCGGGTGGGCGGAGGGTCGTCGCTCCGTGAAGATGGAGGACTTCTACCGCTGGCAGCGGACGCGCCTCGGGATCCTGATGGACGGCGACGAGCCCGCCGGTGGCCGCTGGAACTTCGACCACGACAACCGCGAGCCTCCACCCCGCGACGGCCGGGCGTGGCCCGAGCCGCTGCGCACCCCCCTCGACGACCTCGACCGGGACGTGCTCGCCGAGCTGCCCGACACCTGCTGGGGCGCCGAGCCCGACGGCACGTGGGCCACCTCCCGCGCCGAGGCGCTGCGGCGGCTCGAGCACGCCGTCACCGAGGTGCTCCCCCGCTTCGGTCCGCACGAGGACGCCATGCTCTCGACGTCGTGGCACCTCGCCCACACGCTCCTGAGCCCATGCCTCAACCTCGGGTTGCTCCACCCGCGCGAGGTGTGCGACGCCGCCGAGGCCGCCTACCGCGCCGGCACGGTGCCGATCGCGTCGGCCGAGGGGTTCGTACGTCAGGTGATCGGCTGGCGCGAGTACGTGTGGGGCCGCTACTGGCAGTGGATGCCCGATTACCGCCACGAGAACGCCCTCGGCGCGCACCGGGCCCTGCCGCCGCTGTTCACGGGTGCACCCACGAAGATGCGCTGCCTCGCCCACGCGCTCGGCGACGTGCACGACCACGGCTGGACCCACCACATCCAGCGCCTGATGCTGATCGGCAACCTGGGCCTCACCGCCGGCGTCGACCCGTGGGCACTCACCACCTGGATGTGGTCGGCGTTCGTCGACGGTGCCGAATGGGTGATGCTCCCCAACGTGGTCGGCATGGCACTCCACGCCGACGGCGGGCGCATGGCCACCAAGCCGTACGCCTCCGGCGGCGCCTACATCGACCGCATGTCGGACTATTGCAAGGGCTGCGCCTACGACCGCAAGCGTCGGGTCGGCGACGACGCCTGCCCGTTCACCACGCTCTACTGGGACTTCCTGTACCGCAACCGTGAGGTGCTCGTCCGCAACGCGCGGGTGGCCCAGCAGGTGCGTGCCGCCGAGCGCCTGGCGGACATCGCCGCAGTGCAGGAACGGGCGGTCGAGGTGCTCGCCGCCCTCGACGCCGGCACCCTCTGACCCCGCCCCATTCGTTGTTTGGGTGATTGTGGGGGCCAGAGGCCCCACAATCACCCAAACAACGGGGTGGGCGGTGTCCGGCGCCGGTCAGTCGGTGAGGGGCTCGGCGGCGGCCGGGTACCGGTCCTCGATCGGCTGGCGGAACATCCCCTCGGGCACGGGGGCACCCGCCCGGATCAGCGAGACGTTCCAGGCCGGCGAGTACCCGAGCGACCAGGTGAGGAACCCGCACATGGCCTTGCCCACCACGATGCCTCCCGGTGGCACCCGGATGCCCAGCCGGGCGCGCATGCCGGGTTCGAGGGTGGCGGCCGCCGCCCAGAAGACGAACACGTACGCGAACTTCACGAGCGGCGGGAGCGGCGGGTTGCGCAGGAAGGCGATCGCCTCGCGCTGACCGGGTGAGGGCGCGAGGTCGGGGTGGTCGTTGACCCACTCGTGCAGGCCCGTCGCCGTGTCGGGCATCGGGTCGGCACCGAGCATCGCGCCCACCGTGGTCTGCTCGGCCACGTAGCGGTCGGCGTCGGCCGGGTCGAGGGGGGTCGCCGCGAACGTCTGGTACGCCACCAGGAACGACTCGGTGAGCGTGTTGTGGACCCACGCCGCGAAGGCCGGGGTGGACGCCGTGTAGGCCCGCCCGCGGTGCGACGTGCCGCGCACCGGGACGTGCGCCCGCCGCACCATCGCGATCGCGTCCTCGACCTCGGGCATCGCCCCGAACGCGGTGGCCGTCACGTAGGTCGACGTGCGCGACAGCCGACCCAGCGGATCGTCGCGGTAGCGAGAGTGGTCGGCCACCCCGGCGACCACCTCGGGGTGGGCGGCCTGCACCAGCAGTGCCCGCAGGCCGCCGATGAACACCGCCGGGTCGCCGACGACCCGCCAGGTGGCCGAGCCCGGCCCGAACAGCCCGGGGTCACCACGGAACTCGAGGGTCCGGGCGAGCGGGTCGGGGGCGTGGGCGAACAGGCCGCGCGTCGAAGCCGTGACCCGGTCGCGCACCCCGTCGAGCACGCCGCCCACGGCCTTGCCCAGCACCCCCAGCACGTCGCCTCCAACGCCTGCGCCGACCCCACGGTGGGCCGGACCCTGGAGAGAACCCCGCCGACCGGGCCCTATGTTCCCCCCATGGCCCGGGAGCTCACCGTCGACCGGATCGTGGCCGCCCCGCCGGAGGTCGTGTGGTCGCTCGTCGCCCACACCCGTCGGTGGCCCGACTGGGGGCCCAGCGTGCGGGCGGTCGACCCGGCCGACTCCGAGGTGACCCCCGGGCTGACCGGGCGGGTCCGGAGCGTGGCCGGCCCGTGGCTGGCGTTCCGGGTCACGACCGTCGAGCCGGGCCGGGCCTGGGCCTGGTCGGTGGCCGGGGTGCCGGCGACCGGGCACCGCGTCGACCCCCACCCCGACGGGTGCCGGGTGACGTTCACGGTGCCGTGGTGGGCCGCTCCCTACCGCCTGGTGTGCGCCGCGGCCCTGCGACGGATCGAGCGGCTCGCGACCACGGGCTGAGCCGTCAGCGCTTGGGCACCGGCCCCGACAGCGTGCCGCCGAACACCTGCCAGGCCAGCGCGCTCTTCGCCACGAGGCTCAGCACCAGATAGACCTTCTCGCCGTAGAGGTAGTCGCCGAAGCGCCCCTTGCCGCGGTACTGCAGCCACTGGTTGAGCGCGAACCCGTTGAACAGGATGAACAGCGACACGAAGATCCCGTAGACGAAGCCCGGGACGCCGTCCCCCTCGGTGGTGGAGACGATGATCGCCACCACGATGCAGATCCACGGAACGGCGCCGAGGATGCAGCCGAAGACGAACGGCCACCACACCACCGTGTCGCGGTCCTGGTTGACCCGCTCCATGCACCATCCGAAGAGGATCATCCCGGCGTTGACCGAGAAGATCGCGAGCAGGGCGTAGAAGTTGGTGATGCCCGGGAGCATCGCGATGAGCACGACCATGATCGACGCGCTCACCGAGTACTCGATCCACCGGGCCGGGTTGATGTGCCGGGAGAGTTGACGCTCGTACCACGGCGCCCCCCACGGGCTCGCCGTCGCGAGGTGGTCGACCGCCGCCAGGATCAGGAACGCGGCGATCGCGTACGAGAAGCGCAGGTCGAAGAACGTGCGCTGGACCTCGAGGGCGGTGCCGGGCGGACCGGTCTGGACGAACGCCACGACCGGGATGGCGAAGGCGTTGCCGATGATCAGGATCAGGATCGCCTGGGCCAGGTGGAGCACCCCGAGCCCCAGGTTCCAGTGCCGCAGATTGCGCAGCCGCTCCGGGGACGCCACCACCGTGACGTCGCTCTGCAGGACGGAAACATCGGTCATGGAACCACCGTAACCTCTCCGGTACCGGCTTTCCGCCGACCCGACACCGATCCGTGCTCGGCGTCACGAGGGCATCGGTCCCCGCCCGCAACCAGGAGCACTCCGTGTCCCGACGTCACCCCGTCATCCGCACCGCAGCGACCGCCTTCCTGCTCGTCACGGCATTCGTCGCCACGCTCGCCGTGGGAGCCTCGCCCGCCGGCGCCCACGCCATCGTCGAGATCCAGGACACCGACGCCGTGGTGGGCCGGACCAGCGCCATGACCCTCGAGATCCAGCACGGGTGCATCACCGGCGGCGGCAGGACCGTCGGTGTCGTCGCCACGTTCGCCCCATCCTTCGGAACCGTCACCGCCGGCACCGTGCCGGGCTGGAGCTCGGCGGTCATCCCCGGCACGGCGGGCGCCGCCGCCGGGGGCAGCACCGTGACCTGGACGACGACCAGCGCTCCCCAGCCGTTCTCGGCCCCGCTCCGGTTGCCCCTCACCGTCCGGTGGCCGAAGCAGCCCGGGTCGTACGGCATCGCCGTCTCCCAGACCTGCAGCGACCCGACGGAGGAGACCGTCTGGGCCACCCCGGTCCGACCCGCCACGGTCGGCGTGCCGTCGCCGCCGGTCACTCCACTGGCGACCGTGTGCGTCCTGCCGAAGCGCCTGGCCGGGACCGCGTCGACGGGTCGGTCGGCGGCGATCCGGAAGGTCTGCGCGATCGAACGGTGAGTGATCAGGCGGTCGGAGCCGGCGGAGCGGCGGCCGCCCGGCGCTTCTTCGCGTTCGAGCGCACGACCAGTCCGACGATCAACAGGACGAGCGCGACCAGGAAGCCGAGACCACCGATCACGATCCCGCCGACGAGCAGCACCACGAACCGGGTGAGCGGGACCCGGCCGATCCGGGCCTCGGTCCCGGGCGGACCGTCGACCGTGACCTCGTAGACCCCCGACCGGGTGACGGCGAAGGCGCCGATGGCCTCGTAGCGCTGCCCGTCGAGGTCGACGTTCACCGAGTCGTAGTCGGCGAGGGCGGGCACCGGGCGTCCGGACTGGTCGACCACCTGGACCCTCACCTCGGTGATCGTGCCCCGGGGCCCGCCCGCCACGACGTACCAGTCCCCCGGGTCGAGCGCGAGGGTGCGGGTCTCGCCGGCCCGCACCTGCCGGAAGTCACCGACCGCGTTCACCACCGTCACCAACGACAGGGCGATCATCACGATCCCGACCACCGCCGTCACCACGAAGACGATCGGCGCCGCGATCAGCGCCCCCTTCGGGAGCTTCCCCGATGGGCAGGGAACCGCCGGCGGGACTGCGGGCGGGCCAGCGGGCGGGACGACGGGCGGGGGCGGCGGGACGGGTCCGTCGGTCATGCGCCCAGTCTCCCACGAGGGTCGCCGCGGGGACCGCCACCTAGGCTGACCCGCCGTGTGCGGCATCGTGGGCTTCGCCGGGACCGATCCCGACCTCCTGGAGCGGATGTGCCGGTCGATCGTCCACCGGGGCCCCGACGGCCAGGGGGTCCAGGTCGGCCCGCACTTCTCCATCGGCATGCGCCGCCTGGCCATCGTCGACGTCGCCACCGGCGACCAGCCGCTCTACAGCGCCGACCGCAACCTGGCCCTCGTCTTCAACGGCGAGATCTACAACGCCCCCGAGCTGCGCCGTGTCCTCGAGGCGAAGGGTCACCGGTTCGTCACCGACCACTCCGACACCGAGGTCATCCTGCGCGGGTACGAGGAGTGGGGCCACCACGTGGTCGACCACCTCGCCGGGATGTTCGCCTTCGCGATCACCGACGCCCGCTCGGGTGAGTGCTTCATCGCCCGCGACCGCCTCGGGATCAAGCCGCTCTACTACTACGCCGCGCCGGGCGTGTTCGTGTTCGGCTCGGAGCTCAAGGCGATCTTCCAGGACCCGCGCGTCCCCCGGCAGCCCGACCTCGACGTCGTGCGCCGGTTCCTGCTGTTCCGGCTCCACGACGACACCGAGGCCACCTTCTTCGCCGGCGTCGAGCGCCTGCTCCCCGGGCACACCATGCTGGTGCGCCCCGACGGCGTCGTCTGGATCCGCCGCTACTGGGACCCCGAGGTCAACCCCGAGTTCTCGTCGCGCCGCTCCGACGCCGAGTACGCCGACGAGTTCGCCGCCGTCTGGGACAAGGTCGTCGCCCGCCACCTGATCTCCGACGCGCCCGTCGGCGTGCCCCTGTCGGGCGGGCTCGACTCCACCGGGGTCGTCACCACCATGGCCCGGATGATGGAGTCCGGGACCGACCTGCACACCTCGGGCCTCTACACGTTCTCCGCGCTGTTCCCCGGGCAGAGCATCGACGAGAGCGAGTACATCCACGTCGTCGAGCAGGCGGTCGGCAGCATCCCGCACTACGCCTACCCCCAGCCCGACGCCTTCTGGTCGGAGATCATGGAGTGGGTGTGGTACCAGGAGGAGCCGACGATCGCCTCCGCCCCGTACGCCTACTACTCGGTGTACCGGCTGGCGAGCGAGTACGTGAAGGTGATGGTGAGCGGCAACGGTGGCGACGAGCTGCTCGCCGGGTACATCCCGTACTTCCGCGCCTACCTGTCGTCGGCCGTTGCGCAGCGCCACTACTGGGCGGCGGCCCGCGAGGTCGTGCAGGGCTTCGACCTCTACAAGAAGTTCTTCGCCGAGGCGATCCGGACCCGGCTCCCCGGTCGCTCGGGCGACGTCATCACCGCCCGCCAGCTCCTGACCGCCGACGCCGCCACCGCCAAGCACCACTTCGAGGCCAACCCCAACCTCAACGAGCGCCTCGCCTCCGACGTGCTCCGGTACTCGACCCCCGACCTGCTCCGCTACGAGGACAAGAACTCGATGGCGTTCTCGATCGAGGCCCGGGTGCCGTTCCTCGACCACGAGATGGTCGAGTTCATCTTCTCGCTGCCGATCGACCAGAAGATCAAGGGCGGCTGGAACCGGTACGTCTACCGCAACGCCATGAAGGGCCGCATGCCCGAGAAGAACCGGCTCCGTCGCTCCAAGATCGGCTTCACCAACCCCGACACGACCTGGATGCGCGGCCGCGCCGACTGGATCCGTGAGGTGTTCGCGTCGCCGCAGCTCGCGAGCCGCGGCCTCTACGACCAGCCCCGACTGGTGGCCGCGTGGGACGAGTACCTCGCCGGACGACCCGGCGACGGTCTGATCTTCTGGCGCAGCCTGGTGACCGAGCTGTGGATGCGCCGCTACATCGACGAGGCGGTGGCGGTATGAGCGGGAGCGGACCGACCGGGGGGACCGGAGCGACCGGACCCGAGCGGGTGCGCACGGTCGACGGCGTCGACTACGAGCGTATCCCGGTGCAGACCCACCTGCTCCACATCAAAGAGCCCCTCGAGCCGGTGTTCGACCGGTACGTGGCGCCGGTGCTGCAGCCCGGGGACTGGCTCGTGGTGTCGGAGAAGTTCGTCACGATCGCCCAGGGCCGGGTGATCCACCGGTCGGTGGTCCGGCCCGGGCTGCTCGCCCGCCTCATCGTCAAGGGCGTCACCAAGCACGCCAACGACGTCGGCTACTCCGATCCCGCCAAGATGCAGGTGGCGATCATGCAGGCCGGGTGGTGGCGGATGCTGCTCGCCACGGTCGGTGGCGGGTTCACCCGGGTGGCGCTGCGCCGCCACGGCGACTTCTACCGGATCGCCGGACACGGCGTGTCGGAGATCGACGGCTTCAACCCCGACACCGTGAAGCCCTTCGACGAGTTCGCCATGCTCGGCCCCTCCGACCCCGACGCCGTCGCCCAGACGCTCGCCGACCACGTGGGCGCGCCGGTGGCGGTCGTCGACGCCAACAACATCAACGTCGAGGTGCTCGGGGCCAGCCGCGACCTCCCCGTCGACCGCGCCACGGTGCGTGCGGCCATCCTCGACAACCCCCTCGGCCAGAACGACGAACTCACCCCGATCGTCGTGGTGCGCCGGATCGCGCCGGCGTGAGCGACGGGCTGGCGGCCGCCACCGCCATCGTCCCCGACCCCACGGCGCCCGGCACGTTCGTCGGCGACGTCCCCGCCGGCTGGGACATCGCCGGCAACACCAACGGCGGGGTGCTGCTCGCGCTCGCCGCCCGCTCGCTGGCCCTCGCCACCGGCAGGCCCGACCCGGTGAGCATCACCGGCCACTTCACCGCACCCGGTCGGCCCGGACCGCACACGATCGCCACCTCGATCGTGAAGTCGGGTCGCCGCTTCGCCACGGGCACCGCCACCGTCCAGAACGACGGGCGCACCGTGTTGACGGCCATCGCCACCCTCGGGACGCTCGAGCCGACTCCCGCACCGCTGCACGTCGACGGCGGGCCACCCGAGCTCCCCGACCCCGACGACTGCCCGCGCACGCTCTCCGACGCGTCGCCGCCGTTCCTCGGCCGGATCGACCTCCGCATCCACCCCGACGACCTCGGCTGGACCCGCGGTGCTCCCACCGGCGTGCCGCGCCTGCGCGGCTGGTTCCGGCTGCTCGACGGCGAGGCCGTCGACCCGGTCGCGCTCGTGGTCGCCGCCGACGCGTTCCCGCCGACCGTCTTCAACGCGTCCCTGCCGATCGGGTGGACGCCCACCCTCGAACTCACGGTGCACCTCCGGGCCCGGCCCGTCCCGGGCTGGCTCGCCTGCGCCGTCACCACGCGGTTCGTGACCGGCGACCTGCTCGAGGTCGACGGCGAGATCTGGGACGCCGGTGGGACCCTCGTGGCCCAGTCGCGCCAGTTGGCCCTGGTCGCCCGGGTCTGATCCCCTCAGACGATCGACCGGTCGTCGGACCGGCCGTCGGGGTCGACCGACTCAGATCTCGCGCGCGGGCTGGGAGCCGACGTGGCGACCGGCGCGGTAGCCGAACACGGTGCCGTTGCCGAGCGTGCCGCCACCGCTCGGGTAGGCCCACCCGAACACGTTGGCCGCCGTGTTGCCGGCGGCGTAGAGACCGGTGACCACGCCCCCGCCCTGCTTGCGCACCTGGGCGTCGCGGGTGATGCGCGGTCCGCCGTTGGTGCCGAGCATGCCGGGGTGGATCGGGACGGCGTAGAACGGCGCCGCCACGATCGGGGCCACCGCACCGGGGCGCATCAGCCCGACCCGGTGACGCTCGAAGTCGGGGTCCTCACCGCGGGCGGCGTACTCGTTGTAGCGCGCCACCTGCGCCTCGAGCCCGGCCCGGTCGATGCCGGCCCGGTCGGCGAGGTCACCGATGGTGTCGGCCGACACCAGCCAGTCGGGGTCGGGGTCGCCGGGCAGCACCGACAGGATCTGGGTGCGCTCACGCACCGAGCGGTCGAACACGAGGAAGGCACCGAGGTTCGGGAACTCGATGGCGACCGGGTCGAAGGCGCCGAACGCCTTCGGGAAGTCGTTGTAGGGCAGCGCCTCGTTGGCGAACCGGTTGCCGTGGCGGTTGACGACGATCGACGACGGCTCGCCCCGGCCCCACTCGAACTGCGGCACGAGCGCACCGTCGCGCTCGACGGTCGGGTCGAACATCGCCGGGGTGCCCCAGTACGACGTGAGGTTGCCGAGCTGCGCGCCCGCCTGCATCGCCATGACCAGACCGTCGCCGGTGTTGCCGCCCGGGCTCAGCGGGTACACGTCGTACCCGAGGTGCGTCCGGACGAGGTCGGGGTTCCACTCGAAGCCACCGCAGGCCAGCACGACGCCCCTCCGGGCACCGATCCGCTCGTTGGCGCCGTCGGGCCCGACCACGAGGCCGACGACCTCGCCGTCGCGCACCACGAGCTCACGGGCCGGGGTCTCGAGCCGGGTCTCGACCCCGCGCTCGAGCAGACCCTTGAAGAGCCGGGCGATCATCGCTGCGCCCTTCGGCCGGATGTCCTCGGCCTCGCGGCGGGCGAGCTCCGCCTCGAGCTCGGGCGTGCGGGGCGCGAAGTCCTCGCTGAGCGTCGTGGCGGCGCCCAACGACATCAGCGTGCCGCGCTTGACGATGCGGTCCGCCCAGTCGGGGAGCTCGGTCCCGACCGGGTACGGGTCGGCCTCGACCGCGCGCCCCGGGACCGCCACCTGTCCGGGGATGCCCCACGGCGAGTAGTAGTCGGGCATCGGCGAGATGTGCATGCGCAGGGGCGTGTGGTCCTCGAGGTAGCGCAGCATCTCGGGCGCGGTGTCGACGAACACCTCGAGGAGCTCGGGATCGGGGGTGCGACCCATCGTGACCCGCTGCAGGTACTCGAGTGCGCTCGCCCGGTCGTCGGGGATGCCGGCCTCGGCCATCTTGTGGTTGCACGGCAGCCAGACGCCGCCGCCCGACACCGCCGACGTGCCGCCGAGCATGGCCGCCTTCTCGACGATCAGCACCTCGGCGCCGGCGTCGCTGGCCATGGTCGCCGCGACCAGCGCGGCACCGCCGCTGCCCACCACCACGACGTCGACGATGCGGTCCCATTCGGTTGCGGCCATCACGGTCCTCCCGGTCGAGTGCCCGGATCGTAGGCCCGACCCGGGTCGACCGCACACGCCGCCGAGAGACCGAGTCGGGCGGAGATCACCGAGCGGCGCGCGGCGACCCAGCGGTAGACGATCGCCACCACCCCACGGAGACCCGGGAGGTCGAGCAGCGCCGACAGCAGCCGTCCGCCGACCCCGGTGTGCGCCAGGATCCGCCGGACCGCCTCGGGCCCGGACCACACGGAGTCCCCGGCCGTGACCACGATGGCGTCGGCGCCGAGCCGCGCCAGGCGTGGGTCGGTGAGCGCCCGGACCGGCCGCCAGGCGACGCCCGGATCGGTCCGGGGGCCGAGCACCCCCACGACGGTGCTGCACAGGCCGCAGTCGTCGTCGAACCACACGGTCAGGACCGCCGGGTCGTCGGTGGTCCCGTTCATCCGGCGCTCCGGGCTTCGAGGAACGCCACTTCGTCGTCGCGGAGGAGGGGCCGGTTGCGCGGGCCCAGGAGGAGGGCGACGGTCGGGGCGTCCCAGTCGACGCGCTCGCGACGCGCGAGCAGGTCGGCCGCGTCGGGGACCCGGGTGTGGCCGGCGAAGGTCGAGCCGCCGCCGTGGGACGAGATCCCACTGGGCATCAGGTCGACCTCCAGGCCCAGCTGGTCGAGCGCCCCGTTCCGGACGGCCGGGTCGGTGAGCCAGCGGTCGAACGGGACCTCGACCCAGCCCGGCGGACGGGCGGTCCGATTGGCGAGCTCGACGTCGAGCCAGGCCTGGGTCACGTCGTACATGCCGACCGGGTCGGACCGGTCGGGGCCTCCCTGCGAGCGGCCGATCCGCGACGCCACCAGGTCGAGCAGCGGACGGGTCACCAGGACCCGGGCGTCGGGATCCGACGCCAGCAGCACCGGACCGACGAGATCGGCGATCCGGACGTCCTCGTACGACACGACCAGGTCGCCCGCCCCCCGGCCGCCGAGCGCGCGCCGGACCGCCAGGTCGAAGTCCCCGTAGCGTAGGGACCCCCGCTCTCGCGGCAGGTCGTTGCAGTGCAGGACCTCGGCGTCGGCGGTGATGCCGACCCGCCACTCGGGATAGGTCAGCTCCACCTCGGTACCGGCCAGGGCGTTGGCCAGCCAGGCGATGACCGCGTGGTTCCCCGCCCTGCGCGGACCGACGACCAGCACCGTCCGTCCCGCCACGCTCCGGTGCAGGCGGCGGCGGAGGCGGCGGCGCGCCGGTGCGCCTCCCGGGTGGAACCGCCGGAGGGGCGCCGGCAGCCGGACCGTCACGGGCCGTCGACCGCGGCGCGGACCACCCTGGGGACGTCGACCCGGAGGTCGGCGTCGGCCATGAACGAGCGGTACCGGCGCGGCGGACGCGCCTCGGTCCCGACCACCGCGCGGTGGTCGAGTCCGAGCTGCGACGACAGGAGGCTGTAGAGGACGACCGCGGCGTTGGCCGGCAGGAGCTCCACCACCCGGGTCCCCGGTCGGCAGAACACCAGGTTGGCGAGCGCCGCCCCGTGGACGGCCACCACGCACCGGGCCGACGCGAAGATCGCCGCCTGCTCGGCGACGCTCCGACCGTCCATCTCCACCGCGCGAAAACCCACCGCGGTCAGTGCCGCGACCAGGGCGTCCTCGTCGAGCAGCACCCGACGACGGGTGCCGGGTCCACGCCGGACGTAGAGCAGATCCCCCTCGCCGGCGGCGGGCGCAGCGGCCAGCTCGTCGGCGAACAGGCCCCGCACGAACCCGGTCGCCCAGGGCGGCGGTGGGAGGTGGTTCAGGAGGGTCGTGGCGGCGACCAGGCGATCGCATCGCAGAACGGGTGCGGGTGCCACGACCGGGTGGCGCCGGTCGGCCGGGATGCCCGCCCGGTCGAGCGTCTCGGCCACGAACGGACGCTCCGGACCGGGCACCAGGAAGCGGTCGACGTCGTCGGGGCCGGTGCGCTCGAGCAGCACCGACAGCATCGGCAGCGCCTGGAGCAGCCAGTGGAAGTAGTTCGCGGCCCCCGAGACCAGCAGGGCCGCCGACGTGCCCGGCAGGTGCTCCTCGCCCACGGCCCGGGCAGCGGCGGCGGCACGGCACGGCGCCGCCTTCCCGAGGTTGATGCCCCGATTGAAGTCGGTGCACACGAGGTCGGGGGTCGGACCGATCCAGCCGTCGCCGCCCAGCACGCAGCCGTCGCGGAACTCGACGACCGACTGCGGCACCACCCCGTGGGCGGTGTGCCAGCCCGGCGCGCCCCGCAGCCACGGATCGAGGTCGGCGGGGAACGTCACGTCGATCCGCTCGAGCGGGTGCACCTCGTGGACCACCGCGGTCGCCGGGTCGAGCTCGTCGATGGTGACGGTCGGACACGGAACGTCCGACGGGGCGGCCGCCCGGCGCCGGCGCGCCCGCCAGGACCGGCGGGCGACGAAGACCACCCCGTGGCGCCGGTCCCGCAGCGGCGCGACGACCCGGTGGGCCACCCGCCGCAGGCGGGACGGGCCGGAACGGGCGGCGGCGGGCACCGGTCGATCATACGGTCGGGCCCCGGTGGCGCCGCTCCGAACGGCACCCCGGATCGGCGTCGCGCGCGGGAGTGCGGCATGATCGGTGCGCACCCGTCCGGGCCCGGACGGGGTCTGCTCCCGAAAGGTCCCGCCATGCGCGAAGTCGTCGTCGTCGAAGCCGTCCGGACCCCGGTCGGTCGCCGCAACGGCGGGCTGTCCACCGCCCACCCCACCGACCTCCTCGCCCACGTGCAGCGTGGCGTGCTGGAGAGGGCCGGGATCGACCCGGCCGAGGTCGGCCAGGTCGTCGGGGGGTGCGTCGGTCAGGTCGGCGCCCAGTCGATGAACGTCACGCGCAACGCCTGGCTCGCGGCCGGGCTCCCCCTCGAGGTCGCCGCCTCCACCGTCGACGCCCAGTGCGGCTCGGCGCAGCAGGCGACCAACCTCGCCTACGCGCTGGTGGCCTCGGGCATGACCGACGTCGCCGTCGGCTGTGGCGTCGAGGTGATGAGCCGGGTGCCGATGGGGTCGTCGATCCCCCGGGAGCCCGAGGTCGGCAAGCCGATCACCCGCACCTACTGGTCGCACCACGAGTTCACGAGCCAGTTCGAGGGCGCCGAGCGGATCGCCGAGCGCTGGGGCATCACCCGGGCCGACTGCGACGCCTTCGGACTCGAGTCGCAGCAGCGGGCCGCCCGGGCCTGGGCCGAGGGCCGGTTCGACACCCAGGTGCTCCCCTACGCCGCACCCGACCGGGCCGAGGACGGCACCCTCCTCGACTCGACCCACACCGTCACCCGCGACGAGGGGCCGCGCGAGACCACCCTCGAGGGGCTGGCCGGCCTGAAGCCGACGGGTCGACCCGACGGCGTGCACACCGCCGGCACGTCGTCGCAGATCGCCGACGGAGCCGGAGCCGTGCTGCTCATGACCCGCGAGAAGGCGGCGGCGCTCGGCTGCACGCCGCGGGCCACGATCGTCGACGCCTGCCTGGTGGGGTGCGACCCCGTGCTCATGCTCGAGGGGCCGATCCCCGCCACCCGGAAGCTGCTCGCCGACAACGGGCTCACGATCGACGACCTCGACCTGGTCGAGATCAACGAGGCGTTCGCGTCGGTGGTGCTGGCCTGGCAGCGCGAGCTCGGCGCCGACCCCGCCCGCACCAACCCGAACGGCGGGGCCATCGCCCTCGGGCACCCGCTCGGCGGGACCGGCGCCATCCTGCTCGCCAAGGCCCTCCACGAGCTCGAGCGCACCGACACCGAGCAGGCGCTGGTCACGATGTGCTGTGGCGGTGGTCTCGGCACCGGCACGTTGCTGCGCCGAGGCTGACGGTGGACCTCTACGCCGAGCTTGCGCTTCCCGGTCCGCGTGGCGGTACCCCCGACCGCCGCGCCGGTTCGGTCCGCCGGACCGCCACCACCGACATGGTGTGGCCCGACGGCTACGCGGGCGGGCTCGTGCTCGAGGGCCGGGCCCGAGACCTGTACACCCCGGCCGTCGGCGAGCCGGTCGTGCTCGACGCCGCCGTGACCCGGGTCGCCATCGGCGACGCCCGCACGATCACCGCGATCGCCGCCGTGCCGACCCGCGACGGCATCGAGGGTCTCGTCGGCGCCCAGGGTGGGACGTACCTGCGCGGCGCCATCGACGACGTGCTGCCCGGTGAGCGCGAGGCCGCCACCGCGCTGCACCTCCTGCTCGACGACGTGGCTGGCTGCAGCCTCATCGCCGGGTTCGTGTGGTCACGGTTCGACCCCGACTTCCGCGAGCGCATGCGCGCGAACACGCCGAACTTCGGGACGCGCAAGGGCCGGGTGATCTGCTCCGGCCTGCGGCCCGGTGGGTTCGCGCAGGTCACCCGGCTCGACCCGGCCTACGAGGGTCCGATGTGCGCGGTGATGCCGGTCGTGCCCCTCGCCACCGACGACCCGTGGGCCTGGCACGAGCTGCCCGAGCCGGCCGAGGTGTGCATGCGCCGCCACCGGCGGCTCGACGTGTGGCGCGACGGAGACGAGATCGTCGTCGACGAGCAGTTCCGCGACTCGGTCTGGGAGCCCGACGGCAGTGAGATCGTGCTGCACGAGTACGAGGTGGCGGCCCGGATCGACGCCGCCACGGGCACCCTCGCCGCCGTCACCGCCTCGCCGCGGGTGCTGCCCTTCCCGGAGTGCCCGTCGGCCGCCCCCAACGCGGCCCGGCTCGTCGGGACGCCGGTGCGGGCGTTCCGGACCGACGTGCAGCAGTCCCTGACCGAGCTCGACTGCTGCACCCACCTCAACGACATGCTGCGGTGCCTCGCCGAGGTGCCGGTCCTCGCCACCCACCTCCCACCACCTGCGTGACGCACCGGCCGACGGGCCGGTCCGGGCTCAGAACGGCAGCTGGTCGGCCTGCAGCGTGCGCAACTCGTCGAACATCCGCCGGCACGCGTCGGGGTCGGGCGGCGACGTCGGATCGGCCCGGACGGCCTCGAAGGCGATCTCGGGATCACCGGTGAGCGCCGCCTCGACCACGAGGTCCTGGATGGCGGTCTGCGTCGCGACCCACCCCGCCAGCGGCTCGCCGAGGGGCGCCATCGTGTCGGGGTGGATGCCGTCGCCGTCGACGGTGGCGCCCACCTCCACGATCGCACCCTCGGCGACGTCGGGGATGAAGCCGCGGTTGGCGACGTTGACGGCGAGGATCTGCCGGGCCTTGCCGGTCCAGAGCGCCGCGATCAACGGCATGACCTCCTCGTCGGACCGGCCCATCCGGTGCAGCGGGAGCGGCAGCCGCGTGGTGGCCGCCCACGAGGCGACCTGCTCGAGGCGACGCATGACCGGCTCGTGGAAGTCGATCGGAGCGGGGACGAAGTCGGCCACGTCGCGGCCGAACGGCAGGTACTCACCGATGTGGCTGTCGACGGAGCAGGGCACGAGGCCGTACTCGCGGACCAGGTGCACCACGAGGGGCATGTAGTTGAACTCGACCACGAACCCGCCGACGACGTTGCGGTCGATCGCCTTCATGATGCGCTGGGTCCGGGGTGGGTAGTCGAAGAAGCGGCGGGCGTAGAACTCCCGGACCTGCGGGAGGAGGTCCTCGCCGGTGCGCTCGTTGCGGATCTCCGTGAAGAACGTGAAGTGGTTGATGCCCGACGCCCGCGCCGTGATCTCCGACCGCTTCCACCCCAGCCGTCGACACAGGCGCAGCAGGCCGAGCGGCATCTCGTGGCACATCCCCACGTGACGGAGGCCGGTGGCCCGCGAGATGGCGAGCGTGACCCGGCTCATCGGGTTGGTGAGGTTCACGAAGAACGCGTCGGGTGCGTGGCGCTCGACGTCGGCGCAGATGCGCAGCGTGTTGGCGATGCTGCGCAGCGAGTGGAACACCGCGCCCGGACCGCCGTTCTCGCCCATGACGTGGGTGGCACCGTGACGCAGCGGGACCTCGTAGTCCTGGCGCCAGCGCTCGAAGCGCCGGAACTCGGCGCTGCTGATGACGAAGTCGGCGCCGGTGAACGCCCGGGCCGGATCGGTGGTGCGGTCGATCACCACGGGAGCGCCGGCGGCGGCGTTGCAGCGGACCGCGAAGCGGTAGGCCCGATCGAGGCGGTCGGGGTCGACGTCGTGGAGCACCATCCGGGCGCCCCGGAGGGACCGGGTGTGGACGAGGTCGCTGACCATGGTGGGCCCGAACGACATCCCCCCGGCCCCCACCATCGTGATCGTCGGCGCGTCGGTCATCGGTCGGCCCCCGTTCCGTCGAGCGACCGCCGGAGGTAGGCGTCGGGGTCGTCGGCGAGGGCGCGCATCTCGGCGGGCACCGAGTCGTCGGTGAGCACGAGGAACCGGTCCGTCTCGATCGCGTCGCACACCAGTCCGGCGGCGAACTCCGGCTCGACGATGGCGAACGCCGGACCCTTGGGTGTGGTGCGCTCGCCGTGGAAGGTCATCTGCTCGACGATGTTGGTGCGCATCCCGGCCGGGCAGAACAGCGACACCCCCACCCCCTGGGGTCGGAGCTGCAGGAAGAGGGCCTCGGTCAACCCGACCACGGCGTGCTTGGTGGTCGTGTACGGCAGACGGTCCTGCCCGTAGGGCAGCAGGCCGGCGGTCGACGCCGTGTTGACGACGTGACCGGACCCCCGGGCGAGCAGGTCGGGGAGGAACACCAGGTTGGAGCGCACGATCGACAGCAGGTTGATCTCGATCGCCCGCTGCCAGGCCTCGAGCGGGATGTCCTCGACCCGCCCGACGTCGAGGACCGCGACGTTGTTCATCACGACGTCGACCGGGCCGAAGCGGGTCAGCGCGGCGTCGCGCGCCGCCTCGAGGTCGGCGGTGCTGGTCACGTCGCCGGTCACCGCGACGGCGGCGTCCCCGATCGTCGCGGCCGTCGCCGCCGCCCGGTCGCCGTCGCGGTCGAACACCACCACCCGGGCACCCCGGCGGGCGCACTCCTGCGCCGTCGACCGGCCCACCCCGCTGCCCGCACCGGTGATCACCACCACCGCACCGTCGAGTCGCACCGCCACGATCGTCCCGCCTCCGTCGGCCACACCCGGACCGTCCGGATTGTCGCACACCGCCCACCCCTGCACCGGACCCGGCCATCGGGTCCGCCCTAGGCTCGCTCCGACCGACGAACGGAGGAACCGTGCAGCACTCGATCGACTACGGCCCGGCCTACGCCATGCTCACCTGCAACTTCGAGGCGGGTGAGTCGATCATCGCCGAGGGCGGGGCGATGGTCTCGATGACACCCGGTTTCGAGATCACCACCACGGCCGGCGCGGCGGGCGGCGGGATCATGGGCGCGTTCAAGCGGTCGGTGCTCGGTGGCGAGTCGTTCTTCATGAACACCTTCACCGCCACCGCCGCCGCCCAGGCGTCGTTCGCTCCGCGCGCTCCCGGTGACATCTTCCACCACCCGCTCGACGGCACGACCGGCATGAAGGTGGTGTCGGGGTGCTACATGGCCTCCGACGGCACCTGCACCGTCGACACGAAGTGGGGCGGCGCCAAGACGTTCTTCTCCGGCGCCGGGCTCTTCCTGCTCCACGTCACCGGTGGCGGCAACCTCTTCTTCTCGTCGTTCGGGGCGATGCGGCGCGTCGACCTCGCGGCGGGCCAGGTGTTCACCGTCGACACCGGACACGTCATCGCCTTCCACGACACGATCACCTACACCGTCAACAAGTTCGGCTCCTGGAAGTCGACGCTGCTCGGTGGCGAGGGCCTGGTCGCCGAGCTGACCGGTCCCGGCTCGGTGTGGATCCAGACCCGCAGCGCCCACGGCCTCGCGGAGATGATCGTGCCGTTCCTCCCGCAGCCGTCGTCGAGCTGATCCGGAGGCGGACGTGCAGCACTGGTTCACCTACCCGCTCGTCACCCACCCGTACAACCCCGAGTTCATGACCCGCGACGCCGTCGTCCGGGTGGCGCAGGCCGCCGAGGCGGCCGGGTTCGCCGGCATGGGGTTCACCGACCACCCCGCGCCGTCGCACAAGTGGCTCGAGGCCGGTGGCCACGACGCGCTCGACCCGTTCGTCGCCCTCGCCGTGGTCGCCGCCGTGACCGAGCGCATCCGCCTGATCCCCAACATCGTCGTGCTGCCGTACCGCAACCCGTTCGTGGTGGCCAAGGCTGCGGCCAGCCTCGACGCCCTCTCCGGCGGGCGCTTCGTGCTGTCGGTCGCCACCGGGTACCTGCGCAGCGAGTACCGGGCCCTCGGCGTCGACTTCGACGAGCGCAACGTGCGCTTCGACGAGGCCCTCGAGGTGCTGCAGGGCGTCTGGTCGACCGACGAGTTCGCCTACGAGGGCACCGGGTTCACCGCCTCGGGGGTGACCGCCAACCCCCAGCCCGGGCACGTCCCGATCTGGATCGGCGGCAACAGCGCCCTCACCCGTCGGCGGGTCGCCGCCCACGGTGACGCCTGGAACCCGTTCCCGGCCGGTGAGACCCTCGCCCGGACCTCCCGCACCGTGCCCCTGCGAGACCTCGACGACCTCGCCCCGATGCTCGACCACCTCTGGGAGCTCGTGGCGGCTGCAGGGCGGGAACGCTCGGAGATCGACGTGTCGTTCACGACCGGCCTCCCCGGCGCCGGCGACCCCGGATTCGACGCTGCGGCCGAGCTCGACGCCCTCGACCGCATGGCGGCACTCGGGGTCGCCTGGAGCAGCACCGGCGTCCCGGGCACGTCGGTCGACGCCGCGGTGGCGGCACTGGAGCGGTACGGGGCCGAGGTGATCACCACCGGCTGACCGGATCGGCGGCGGCCACCCGCGCAACCGCCGTCACATCTGGATAGATTGCCCGCAACGGACACCGTGTCCGTTGCACTTCACAGGGGGGGAGCCGTGCGCGGACTCCGCAAGTTCTGGGCGGTCGGCGTCGTCGCCGCCGCACTGGCCGTGGCGGCGCTGCCCGCCGCGGCCCAGTCGAGCAGCGAGAAGCCGACCGCGACCGAGGTCGGGGTCACCGCCACCGAGGTCCACATCGCCGTCGTCGCCGACGTCGAGAACTCCCTCGCGCCGGCCCTGTTCAAGGGTGCCGCCGACGGCGTCAAGGCCGGGGCGGAGTTCGTGAACTCCAAGGCCGGCGGCGGCGGGGTGGCGGGGCGCAAGCTGGTGGTCGACTTCATCGACTCGAAGCTCTCGGCCACCGACTCGCGCAACGCCACCATCCAGGCGTGCCAGAACGACTTCGCCATGGTGGGCACGATGGTCCTGTTCCTCAACACGGTCGAGGACATCGTCAACTGCAAGGACAAGGCGGGGGCGGTCACCGGACTGCCCGACATCGCCTCCACCGCGGTCGGCTCGGTCGAGGCATGCTCGCCGATGACGTTCTCGGTGCTCGGGAACCAGACCGACTGCTCCACGGTCACCCAGAACCCGCAGACCTACTTCGGCAACCAGGGTGAGGCGAAGTACCTGCTCAAGCGCTACGGCAAGTTGAGCGGCCCGATGCTGGTCGGCAACGACACCAAGGACTCCAAGAAGGGTGGCTCGGTCCTGGCGCTCACCAACCAGCAGGCCGGCATCAACATGGTGCCCGACGGCGTGATCGGCAAGAGCGGCCGCGATCCCCAGAGTGCCTTCACCGAGGTCGCCGTGGGCATGAAGCAGAACAACGCCAACTACCTCTACTCGGCGGGCGCGGTCGGTGGCACCTTGGCGCTCATCCGGGAGGCCCAGATCCAGGGCATCGACACCACGAAGCTGGTGATGGACTCCGCCTCGACCTACGGCAACAAGGTGGTCGCCGACAATGCCTCGACCTTCGAGGGCATGCACTCACCGTTGCAGTACCTCCCCCTCGACGAGGGCAAGTACAACACCAACCTGGCCGCCTTCAGCAAGTACATGAAGGCGTCCGGCGGCACCGCCGACCAGTACTCGGTCTACGGGTTCAGCGCCGTGCTGGCCTTCCGCGACGCTGTCAAGGCCGTGGTCGACAAGCACGGGGTCAACGGCCTCACCCGGGCCAACCTCATCGAGGGCATCAAGACCCTCACCGACTTCGACGCCGGCGGGATGCTGGGGGCCCACTCCTTCAAGACGGGCCGCATCACCGGGTGCTTCGTGTCGGTGCAGTTCCTGAAGGGCAAGTGGGTGCGCCAGTACCCGAAGAAGCCAGGCACGATGGACTGCAAGGAGAGCAACTCGGTCCTGATCAAGGCCAACCTGCTCGGCCTCTGACCGACCGCTCCACCACGCTCGACCACGCTCGACCGATCGGCCGGGGCCCACGGGTCCCGGCCGATCGCCGTTCGACCCGGTCCACCCCGTTGTTTGGGTGATCGTGGGGCCTCTGGCCCCGACGATCACCCAAACAACGAACGGGGGATCAGAGGCCGGCCTGCTCCTGCGGCGAGCCCTCGCGGGTGCCCGCCGGGGCCCGGTTCTGGAGGAACGCCGCGATGCCGGTGGCGGCCGGGAAGACGTGCGTCGTGCCGGCCGCGAACCATCCGTGGTCGGCGACCACGGTCTGGCCGTTGATCGCCCGGGCGGCGTCGGAGCCGAGGAACACGAGCGGGTAGGCCTGCTCGAGCGGGGTCGAGGCGTCGACCCCGGCCTCGGCCCGGAAGTCGGCACCGTTGCCCAGCCAGGTCTCCTCGTTGGCCCGGGCCAGCGGGGTGTCGGTCGGCCCCGGGCACAGGGCGTTGATGCGCACCCCGGCCTTCAGGAAGCGCAGCGAGTCGCGCGACACGAAGGCACACACCGCCTGCTTGGTGTGCAGGTAGTCGGCCCAGTTGCGGTCACGCATCCAGGCGGCGGCGGTGGCGAAGTCGTCGAGGTCGAGCAGCTCGGAGATCTGGGTGAAGTTGGGCTCCCACCCGAGGCCGGCCGACGACGAGATGAACGTCACCGACGCGCCGCGGTGCAGCATGCCCCCGGCGAGCATCCGCTCGACGAGGTAGCGGTGCCCGACGTAGTTGATCCGCTCGATGCCCGGCGTGCCGTCGGCGACGCCGGCACACGAGAACACGGCGTGCACCGGTCCGCCGCACGCCTCGAGGGCGGTGTCGATGGACTCCTTCTCGCCCAGGTTGACGTGGATCGGGGTCACTCCGCCCAACGTCACGTCGGCGTAGTCCATGACCACGATCTCCGACGCCCCCGAGTCGAGCAGGAGCTCGGCCGCGGCGGCACCCATGCCGGTCGCGCCGCCGACCACCAACACCCGCTTGCCGTCGTAGCGGAACGCGTCGTACAGCCCCATCGGAATGCTCCTCTGCTCGGGTGGCCTCAGGCCACCACTCCCTTGACCTTGAGGTCGATGATGGTGTCCCAGTCGAGCCCGATCTCCTCGAGGATGGCGTCGCCGTGCTCGTTGAACTCGGGCCCGCGTCGGGGCTGCGGGGCGACCTCGTCGTACTGCACCGGCGCTGCGGTGAGGTGGAAGGTCGAGCCGTCGGCGGTGGCGCACTCCTGGACGTAGCCGTTGGCCACGGCCTGCGGGTCGGCACACGCCTCGAGGGGGTCCTGGACGACCGCCCACTGACCCGGGAAGTCGGCCAGCACGGTGCGCCACTCGGCGAGCGTCTTCGAGGCGAACAGGTCGGTGACGATCTGCACGGCGTCGGAGCTGTTGGCGAGCAGGGCCGCGTTGTCGGCGAACCGCTCGTCGGTGCCCAGCTCGGGACGACCCACGGTGGCGGCGAAGATCGGCCAGTAGTGCCCGGCCTGGAGGCAGCAGATGGCGACCCAGCGGCCGTCGGCGGTGAGGTAGTTGCCGACCAACGGATTGCGACCCGGACCGTCGAGCGGAGCCGGGCCCATCGGGAAGCCGAGCGACTTCGAGATCGAGATGGCCTGGCCCATCGCCCACATCGCCGTGCCGAACAGCGACACGTCGACGACGGTGGCCTCACCGGTGCGCTCCCGGTGGTAGAGCGCCCCCATGATTCCGCCGGCGATCGTCATGGCGCCGATGGAGTCACCGAAGCCGGGGCCCGGCGACGGCACGTGGCCGTACTCGGGCCGGGTGAGCCCGTAGGCGACACCACCGCGCGACCAGAAGGCGAGGAAGTCGTAGGCGCCCCGGCTGGCCTCGGGGCCGGCCGCACCCTGCCCCGTGCCGCGCACGTAGATGATGTCGGGGTTGTGGGCCCGGATGTCGTCGACCTCGATGTGGAGCTTCGCGAGCACGTTGGGCAGCTTGTTGGTGAGGAAGACGTCGGAGCGGGCCGCCAGCTTGTGGAGGACGTCGAGCCCCTCGGGCGAGGTGAGGTCGAGGCCGATGCTGCGCTTGCCGCGGTTGGAGTGCTCGAACAGGAGGTTGACGTCGCCACCGGTCGACACCGTGCCCGACGACATGATCCCCCGCATGGCGTCGCCGCGCTCGACGTGCTCGACCTTGATGACGTCGGCGCCCCAGTCGGCCAGCAGCGCCGACGCTGCGGGCACGAACGTGTGCTCGGCCACCTCGAGGACGCGCACGCCCTGCATCACCTGGGTCATCGGAACTCCTGTCGGGTCTCGTTCGGGTCTTCGGG
>JAFMJM010000141.1 GCA_017853455.1 Acidimicrobiia bacterium
GGTGGAGGTGCCGGGAGTCGAACCCGGGTCTTCCGCGTCTTCGTCAGGGCTTCTCCGAGCGCAGCCGGCGATTCAGTCTCGGAGCGTGACCACTCGACGGCGGCAGGTCACGCTCCCAGCCTCACTGTGGTGTCCCGACGGACCGTGGGGCCCCTCCCGTCGGTGAGTCGTCCGAGGTGACGCCCGTGACCGGTCTGGACGACGAAGACCGGGCGGACGTGGCTGGTGTTTAGGCAGCCAGTGCCATTTCGTTGGAGTTGGCAGTTGTTTGGTTTCCGGCTCTTTCACGACGATCCGGAGACGTCGGCTCGCTTCCCCTGATCCCGCTCACGGAATCGAAGCCACGCACCCCCTTGTCAAGGTGCGGCTCGTGCGTGTGAGCCGCACTGCTGAGGGTACTCCCGCCTGGGACACGCCCGCCCGCGGTTTCCCGCCGGGCTCCTCCGGGATAGGTTCGGGCCATGACCGACACCGCCACCGCCTACCGCAACGTCCGCGCCCGCATGGCCGGGGTCCTCGCCGACGCCACCGCCGCCGACCTGGCCCGCACCGTGCCCGCCTGCCCCGACTGGACCGTCCACGACCTCGTGGCCCACGCCGTGGGCATCCCCGAGGCGCTGGCGGCCGGGCAGTTCCCGTCCGGCGACCTCCAGGCGTGGCTCGACGGGCTGGTGGAGGAGCGGCGGGACGTGCCGGTGCCCGAGCTGCTCGACCGCTGGGACGCCCTCGACGCCGCCCTCGACCCGATCCTGGCCGGGGGCGGGCTGCTCCTCGCCGACCTGCTGACCCACGAGCACGACCTGCGCGGCGCTCTCGACCGGCCCGGCGCCCGCGACGCCGCCGAGGTGGCACAGGTGGTCCCGTTGGCGCTCGCCAACCTGGTCGGCGACCTGAGCGCGGCCGGCCTCGCGCCGCTGGCGGTCGACTCGGGTGTGGGCCGTTGGGTGTCGGGCGACGGCGACCCCGGGTGCACCCTGCAGGTCGACCCCTGGGAGGCCACCCGCGTGCTCGTGAGCCGTCGGACCGCGGACGAGATCCGGGCCACGCCCTGCACCGGTGACCTCGAGCCCTACCTGGCGGTCATCGCCGCCCACAGCCCGCTGCCCGTCGCCAGTCTCGGCGAGCGGGACCGGGCCTGACGCCCGTCCCGCCCGCCGAGGCCGGTCGTCGGATCAGGCGGCGGGAACGGTGATGCTGTTCGACGCCGCCGAGACCTCGCCGGCGGTGCCGTTGTAGCGGGCGACGACCGTGCAGCGGTAGGCCTTCGCCCGGGTGAGGCCGGCCACGGCGATCGACGTGCCCGTACCGACGACGCCCTTGGTCCGGCCGCCGTTCGACGAGGCACACGTCACCCGGTAGTCGGTGACCACCGGTCCGCCGTTCGGGGAGACGAACGTGACGGTGGTCGTGGTCGAGCCCGAACCAGGGGTCGTGGCGTGCACCGAAGTGGGCGGACCGGCCGGAACCACGATCGCTGCGCCGGCCGACCACGCCGACCAGCCGACGCTGTTCCGGGTCCGGGCCTGGCAGGAGTACGAGCGGCCGACGGTGAGGTCGGCGACCCGGATCGGCGAGGCGGTGCCGGTGGTCGACCGAGTCGTGCCGCCGTCGCCCGACGTGCAGCGGGCCTCGTACTGGGAGACCGCAGCCCCCGACTGGTTGGGAGCCGGCGTGAACGACACGGTGGTCGTGCGGCCCGACGGCAGTGCCGGTGCGGTCGCCCGAACGTCGGTCGGCACGTCGGGCACGGTGACCGGAACGGCCACGTTCGCGCTCCACGCCAGCGGTCCCTCGAACCAGTCGCCCTGGAACGTGCCGCCGAAGGCGGTGCCGTAGCGAGCCCGGACGCCGCAGTGGTAGGTGAGCCCACCCCTGACGGTCAGGGTCGCAGGCGACGCCTCCGGTCCGGCGAACACGGCGTCGGTGCCGGCCGGGGTCTCGCAGCGCACCTGGTACATGTCAGGCGTCGGTGGCGACGTCGGTGCCGTCCAGTCGACCGTCACGGTCCGGGTGCCAGGGTTCGAGCTCGCGCTCACCGCCGTGGGAGCGGCGGGCATCGGCCAGGCATCGGCGGCGACCGCCCGCACCCCGATGCCCGAGCTCTCCGAGAATCCGGTGGCGGTGCAGGACGCGACGGCGGCGCAGTCGACGGCCGTGAGGTACGACGCCTGTTCTCCACTGTCCGCCGGGCCGGGACCGGCCACGCGCCGCCCGGGGAGCCATTGGCCCTCGGAGCGGGTGACGACGAGAGACTCGATTCCGCCATTGGCGTTGGCGAAGAGCCCGACCGCCGAGCACTCACCGACGGCTGGGCAGGAGACGTCGAATCCCACCGAGATCTGGATCGGGCCGGTGGTCGTCACCTCGTGGTCGAGGGGAAGGATCGCGGCGGGTGACCAGGTGCCCCCGCTGCTCGTCGCTCCGATCACCCGGAACGTCAGGCCACTCGACGACATGCCAAGTTGGATCCCGACCATCGTGCACTCGTCGACGCCGGTGCACGAGACGGCCGAGGAGAGTCGGATGTTCTCGGCCGGGACCGGCAGCGCGCTGCTGAGCGGCACGGCCTGACCGCTGCCGGTGCCGTCGAGCGGTACGGCGAAGATCTGGACCCGACCGGCCGAGTCGAAGAAGGTGCCGACCGCGGAGCACCGACCGGTGGCGGAGCAGTCGATGTGGTGTCCGTTTCCGAGGCTGAACAGCGACTCGAACGTGACCAAGGGGTCGGAGTCCGTCGAGCCCGGCGCGAAGGTCACCGTCTGGGCGGTCGTCCACGCCGACCCGTCGAGCTTCGACCAGAAACCCTGCCGGCGGTCGGAGGAATCGGTGAAGGTGCCGATGACCGTGCAGCGGGCGGCCGAGAGGCACGCCACGTCGGCCGCGTATTCGGCGCGCGGGGTCGCCTCGGATCCGGCGGGGAAGGTCGCCGCCCGAGCGGTGCCCCAGGTGCCGCCGACGCTCGACACCGTGAAGGCCCGGGTCGCGCCGGCGGCGTCCTGGTAGGAGCCGGCGGCCGTGCACGCTCCCGGAGCCGGGCACGCGACCGAGACGGCGGCCGCCAGAGGAAGGGCGCGCTGGGCTCCGGAGGCGAACCGCACCGGCGTGGCCCGACCCCACACGCCGCCCGACTGGGTCGCGACGAACGCCTGACTGCCGCCGCGGGTGTCGACGAACGAGCCGACGACGGCGCAGTTGCCCGGCGACGCGCATGCGATCGACCGACCTTCGGCGTCGTTGGGCACGGACGCCACGCCGGGGGCGAACGTCAGCACCTGTCCGGTTGCCCAGGCACCACCCGTCGACGACAGCACCGACACGCCGCGCCCTCCGTCGGGGAGGCTGACCGAGCCGACGGCCGAGCACGCTCCCACGGCCGGACAGGCGACGTCGGTGGCCGAGGCGTCACCCGGTCCGGACCCGGCGATCGCCGGAAGCGGCTGCACCTGGGTCCACAGGGTCGGAACCGCCGCAGCATGCGCCGGCGTGGCGACGGTGATCGGGACGACGAGGGCTGCGAGCAGTCCCGCGAATGTCACGGCGATGCTACGACGGACGGCGCTCGCTGACATGGGCTGCTCCAGACTCGCCGCGCGCCCGGTCTGCTCCGGGTCCGCGATGGGATGGTCGGACAGTAGGGGAACCGGGCGCGACGCGTCGCCATGCGGGACGGTGCCCCGGATGGCGACGCGTCGCCCGGCGAAATGGTCAGCGTGTGGGGACGACGACGGGGGACGACGGTGACGAGACCTCGCCGGGGGTGTAGCTGTAGACGCCGACGACGGTGCACCGGTAGGTCTTGCCCGGTGTCAACCCCTCGACCACGTACGGGGCACCGGCCTTGACCAGGGTTCGGGCCTGACCGCCGTCGGACGAGACACACGCGACCCGGTAGGTCGAGACGGCCGGGCCGCCGTCGGGCCGGGTGAAGGTGACGGTGGTGGAGCGGGAGCGGGCCGTCGGGGTGGAAGCACGAACCGCCGTGGGCGGTCCGGCCGGGACGACGATCGGTGCGCTGGTCGCCCAGCCCGACCGGCCGATGCCGTTGACGGCGCGCACGGCGCAGCGGTAGGTGCGACCCTTCGAGAGGCCGGTCAGCGTCAGCGGGGACGTGGTGCCCGTGACGGTCCGGCTGGTCCCCCCGTCGGTCGACGTGCACTGGGCCTCGACGCCGCTGACCGGTGATCCGGAGAGGTTGGGCGGGAGGGTGAACGACATGGTCGTCGACTGGCCCGACGGGAGCGGCGGCGTGGTGGCGCGCACGTCGACAGGGGCATCGGGCGGGCTCGACGGCACGGTGACCGGGGCCGCCCAGCCGAGCGGGCCCTCGAACCAGTCGCCGACGAACGAGTTCTCGGGTACGGCCGAGCCGTACCGGGCGCGCACGCCACACCGGGCGGTCGCGCCGGCGGGCAGTGTGACCCGGGCCGGCGAGGCGCCGGCGCCGACGAACACCGGCTCACCGACACCGGTCTCGCAGCGCACCTGGTAGCTCTCGGGATCGGGTGTGCCGGGCGCGGGGTCGAGGGGTGTCGGGCGGTAGATCGGTGCGACCGGCGGCGTCCACGTCACGACCACCGTGCGGCTGTTGGACTTCGTGGTGGTGCGGATGGCGCCCGGCGTCGTCGGCATCGGCCAGGCCTCGACCGCGATGGGGCGGAGGGCACTGTCGGAGCCGTCGAGGCCGATCGCGGTGCACCGGGTGCCGAAGGAGCACACGACACGGCCCAACAAGACGTCGGAGTCGGGGGACCCCGGGTTCTGCGGGCCGGCCACCCGCCGGGCGAGGGACCACGCACCGTTGAGGCGGTTGGCGGCGAGGGACTCCCAGCCGCCGGCGGCGTTCCGGAAGTAGCCGACGAGCGCACAGTCGTCGGTGGTGTACGGGCACGACACGTCGAAGGCCCCGGCCAACTGGGCGGGCTCGGTCCGGAGCTCGTCCGCGACCGGCACCTCGACGATGTCCGACCACACGCCTCCTGTGCTCGTCGCGACCCCGGGGGTGACGATGCACGACGGCGATCCGCTGACGCAGCCGGCCCGGGCGAGGAACCCGGCCATCGTGCAGGCACCGCTCGTGGGGCACGACAACGCCGACATCAGGGAGCCATTGCTGGACAGCCCGGGATCGACGGAGATCGCCTGGGCGGGGAGGAACGCACCACCGCTGCTGGTGGCGGCGAAGGTGTGGGGCCACAGCGGGCGGTCGGCACGGCGGTAGGTCCCGATCGCCGTGCACACCTGCGGGGCGGAGCACGACAGGGTGTTCTGGTAGAGGTTCTCCACCTCGGGGTCGGTCGCCGCCCCGGCGGGCATGGCGATGCGCTCGGCGTCGGACCACGTGCCGGCCGTGCTCGACGCGGCGAACATCTCCGTGCCGGTGGCGGTGGCGTATTCGCCGATCACCGTGCAGGCACCGTCGGCCGGGCAGGCCACCGCCCGGGCGCTCGCCACTCCGGTGGCGTTGGCGGCACCGCTGAACGTGACGGCGCGGGCCGCGGCCCAGACGCCGGCGGTCGAGGTCGCGGTGAACGCCTCCCACTGGCCGGCGCGGAACGAGCCGACGAGCGTGCAGTTCCCGACGCTCGAACAGGCCAGACCGAGGACCCGCGCCTCGGTCACCGGCTGGTGCGGGAACGCGGTCGTGTCGATCGACACGGCCGCACCCCAGGTGCCCGCCGTCTGCGTCACGACGAACGGCTTCTCGTTGGTGTCCGCCGCCCGGTACCAGCCGACCGTGGTGCAGGCACCGACGGCCGTGCACGTCACGCGCTTGAGTTCGGCGCGCGGGGGGCTGTCCTGGGCGAGCCCGGAGACGTCGACCGGCTGGAAGGCACCCCACACACCGCCGCTCGAGGCTGCGACGGTGGGCGTCCAGTCGGCGCCGTCCGCCCGGGCGCCGACGCCGACGCACGTGCCGTCGGCCGGGCAGGCGAGGTCGTTGATCGCACCGACGTCGCCCGCAATGCCCGTGCCGACCGTCTTGATCTGGCCCCACAGCACGGAGGGGCCCGCCGTTGGAGGTACTGCCGATCCGGCCCCGGCGGTCGTGGCGACGACGCCGACGGTTGCGATCGCGGCGACGGCGAGCAGGTGTACCGCCCGCCGCACGGCCCGGTTCGTCGTGCACCAGCGCATCCGGTTCTCCCTGGGTCGGTCCGTCGGCCGGGTTGGTGCCGTGAATCTAACGCTTCATGCTGCCCGGGGACGACTGGCTCAGCCGGGTTCCTCGAGCCCGCAGAGCTGCGAGAACCGCCCCACCAGGCACATGACCGTGAGCAACGACAGCTCCACGACCTGGGTCGGGGTGAAGGCGGCGGCGACCTCGGCGCGGTCGGCGAGCGAGATGGAGAGATGGTCGGTGGCGAGACGCCGCACGTACCGGATCGCGATCTGCTCGTC
>JAFMJM010000142.1 GCA_017853455.1 Acidimicrobiia bacterium
CCGGGAAGACCGGATTGCCCGGGAAGTGCCCGGCCAGGAAGGCCTCGTCACCGGTGACCCGGTACCGGGCGGTCACGGTGCCTCCGGGATCGACGGCGTCGACCTCGTCGACGAACCGGAACGGCGGACGGTGCGGGAGCAGCGCCACGAAGGCGGCTGATTCGGAGTGGGCCATGCGCGCACCGTACCGGCGAGGCGGGGTGGACGGCGCGGACGGGGCGGTCGGGGCGGTCCCTGGAGTTACCGGTCGGTAATGGGAAATCCGGTTACCCGTTGGTAGATCGCGGTTTTCGTGTAACCCGCCGTCACGCCCCGAGGTCAATCCTGGAACGGAGGGCGGAGGACTCGTGGCGATCGCGATCGTGTTCCCTGGACAGGGCACACAGCAACCGGGGATGGGGGAACCCTGGCGGGACCACCCCGCCTGGCGCGTCGTCGACGACGCCGAGGCCGCCTTCGGCGAGCCCCTCGCCCACCTGGTGCTCTCCGCCGGGCCCGACGACCTCGCCCGCACCCGCGAGGCCCAACTGGCCGTGCTCCTGACCTCCCTCGTGGCCTGGGAGGCCGTCCGCGACCGGATCGCGGCACCCGTGGCGTTCGCCGGACACTCCCTCGGCCAGGTGACCGCCCTGATCGCCGCCGGGGTGCTCCCCCTCGAGGCGGGCGTCCGCTTCGCCGCCCGGCGGGCCGAGTTGACCCAGGCCGCCGCCGACGCCCACCCGGGCCGGATGGTCGCCCTCCTCGGCGCAACGGTCGAGCAGGCCGAGCAGGCCTGCACCGCCGCTCCCGACGGCTGCTGGGTCGCCAACGACAACGCCCCCGGCCAGGTCGTGATCGCCGGGACCCCCGACGGGGTCGAGGCCGGCGCCACCCGGGCCAAGGAGCTCGGGGTCAAGCGCGCCACCCCCCTCAACGTCGGCGGTGCGTTCCACACCCCGCTGATGGACGACGCCGCCGCGGGTCTCGCCGCCGAGCTCGCCGACGTCGCCTTCGGGTCGCCCCTCGCCCCCGTGGTCTCGAACCACGACGGGCAGCCCTACGACGACGGCGACGGCTGGCGCACCCGGCTGGTCGACCACGTCCGCGTGCCCGTGCGCTGGCGGACCACGCTCGAGACCATGCCGACCCTCGGTGCCACCACCCTCCTCGAGGTGGGGCACGGATCGATGATCGCCGGTCTCGCCAAGCGCACCGTTCCCGATCTCCCCGTCACCGGTCTGGCGACCCCCGCCGACCTCGACGCCCTCGACGCCCTCCTGGAGGCCTGACATGGAAACCCTGCTGAACCACGGCGAGACGCTGCTCGTGCCCGAGCGGATGATCGTCGCCCCGGGCGTCGGCACCTTCCGCCCGGTCGACCTCGGTGCCGGATCGCACGTCACCCCGGGCCAGACTGTCGGCATGATCGAGGGACCCGGTTCCACCACGCCCGTCCAGAGCCCCTTCGCCGGGCGCCTCGTGGGCATGCTCGCCCACCCCGGCGAGCGGATCCGTGAAGGGCAGCCCATCGCCTGGCTCCGCGTCGCCTGATGCAGGTCGCGATCGCGGGCTGGGGCACCGCCCTGCCCAAGGGCCGCATCACCAACACCGACCTCGAGGCCCGGGTCGAGACCTCCGACGAGTGGATCGTCGAGCGCACCGGCATCCGGGAGCGCCGGATCGCCGGTGAGGACGAATCGACCGCGACCCTCGCCACCGCCGCCGGGCGGGCCGCCCTCGAATCGGCCGGGATCACCGCCGCCGACGTCGACTTCATGGTGATCGCCACCGCCACCCCCGAGCAGCCCATCCCCCACACGGGTGCCTTCGTCGGCGACGCGCTCGGCCTCACCTGCGGGTCCTTCGACATGAACGTCGGCTGCGCCGGCTTCATCTACGGCCTCGTCACCGGCAGCTCGTGGTTGGTCACCAGCGGATACCGCAACGTGCTGGTGATCGGCGCCGAGACCCTCACCCGGGTCGTCGACCCCCGCGACCGGGGCACCTGCATCCTCTTCGGCGACGGCGCCGCGGCGGTCGTCCTGCAGCCCTCGGGGCCCGACGGTGGCGCCGTGCTCGGCTGGGACATGGGCGTCGACGGCTCGGCCCACGGTCTGATCGGCATCCCGGCCGGCGGCAGCCGCCTGCCCGCCACCCCCGACACCATCGACGACGGCCTCCAGTTCATCAAGATGCAGGGCCAGGAGGTGTTCCGCCGGGCCGTGCGGGCCGTGGTCTCCTCGGTCGAGCGGGCACTCGAGCGCGCCGGGATCACCGCCGACGACGTCGACTGGTTCATCCCCCACCAGGCCAACCTGCGCATCATCGAGGCCGCGGCCCAGCGGCTCGGCATCGACCCCGACCGCACCATCGTCAACATCGAGTGGTTCGGCAACACCTCCGCCGCCTCGATCCCGCTCGCCATGGCCCAGGCGGCCGACGCCGGGCGCATCCGCGACGGCGACGTGATCCTGATGTCGGGGTTCGGGGCCGGGATGGCCTGGGGCTCGGCGGTCGTACGGTGGGGCCGTCCGTGACCGACCCGCGAGCCCCCCGGAGCCACCGATGACCGAGTCCACGCCCGCCACCGAGCGCACCGCCCTCGTCAGCGGCGCCTCCCGGGGCATCGGCCGGGCCGTCGCCGTCGCCCTCGGCGCCGCCGGCCATCCGGTCGCCTGCGGCTACGCCTCCGACGCCACCGCCGCCGAGGAGACCGCCGCCCTCGTCACCGCAGCCGGTGGCGCGGCCCGGGCCGTCCACCTCGACGTGCGCTCGGCCGAGTCGGTCGACGCCGCCTTCGCCGACGTCGAGGGCTCCCTCGGCGCCGTCACCGTGCTGGTCAACAACGCCGGCGTGACCCAGGACGGGCTGCTGGCCCGCATGTCCGACGACCAGTGGGACACCGTGCTCGACACCAACCTGGGCGGTGCCTTCCACACCATCCGCCGGGCCGCACCGAAGATGATGAAGGCCCGATTCGGGCGGATCGTGAACATCTCGTCGGTCAGCGGCCACATCGGCGCTCCCGGCCAGGCCAACTACTCCGCCGCCAAGGCCGGGCTCCTGGGCCTCTCCCGGGCCGTCGCCCGTGAGCTGGCCCCCCGCAACGTCACCTGCAACGTGGTGGCACCCGGACCTATCGTCACCGCCATGACCGACGCCATGCCCGACGAGTGGCGGGCGGCCATGACCGGCACCGTCCCCCTCGGGCGTCTCGGCACCCCCGAGGAGGTCGCTGCGGTGGTGGCCTTCCTCTGCTCGGAGGGCGCCGCCTACGTCACCGGGGCCCTGGTTCCCGTCGACGGCGGCCTCGGCATGGGACACTGACAGAATCCAGTTCGATCCACACCCGACACCCATGAAGGAGCACACCGATGGAGCGTGACGAAGCACTCGCAGCCCTGAGCGAGGTCGCGGTCGAGGTTCTCAGCGTGGAGCCCGACGCCGTCACCGAGAGCGCCCGTTTCAAGGAGGACCTCGACGCCGACAGCCTCGACCTGGTCGAGCTGGTCATGGGCCTCGAGGAGCGGTTCGACATCTCGGTCCCCGAAGAGGACCTCGAGAACGTCGTGACGGTCGGCAACGCCGTCGACCTCGTGCTGGCCAAGGTCGCGGCCAAGTAGCACCGGTACCCTCCCCGGTCGGTGGTCGACACCCCCGACCGGTCGGGCACCGACCCCTGGAAGACGCCTGGAAGACGCGTGGAGCATCTCGGATGAGTGGCGAACTGACGGATCACCTCGGACGACCCCGGATCGTCGTGACGGGCATGGGCATCAAGTGCCCGGGCGGCACCGACGTCGAGTCGGTGTGGACGACGGTGCGCGCGGGCCGTTCGGTGGCCGGCCCGATCCGGCTGTTCGACGCCGAGCCGCTCGAGGTCCGCTTCGCCTGCGAGGTCCCCGACTTCGACCCCGAGGTCTACTTCGGGCCGAAGGACGTCCGGCGCCAGGACCGGGTGACCCACCTCGGGTTCGCCGCCGCCGCCGACGCCATCGAGATGGCCGGTGACCTCAAGACCGATCCCGAGCGGATCGCGGTCGTGGCGGCCACCGGCGTCGGCGGGCTGAACACCCTCGAGGAGAACACCCACATCTTCTACGAGAAGGGCCCGTCGCGGGTCAGCCCCTTCTTCGTGCCGATGATGATGCCCAACGCCACGGCCGGCGTGATCTCGATGCGCTACGGCTTCACCGGTCCGGCGTTCTGCGTCTCGACCGCCTGTGCCGCCGGGACCAACGCCATCGGCGAGGGGATGCGGCTCATCCGCGACGGATCGTCCGACGTCGTGATCGCGGGCGGCACCGAGGCCTTCACGGCCGTGACGGTGGCGGCGTTCGCCCGCATGGGCGCCCTCAGCAAGCGCAACGACGACCCCACCAGCGCCTCCCGCCCGTTCGACGCCGAGCGCGACGGGTTCGTCATCGCCGAGGGGGCGGCCTTCCTGGTGCTCGAGTCCCGGGAGCACGCCGACGCCCGGGGCGCGACGATCTACGGCGAGGTCGCCGGCTACGGCCGCAACTCCGACGCCTACCACATCACGGCGCCGTCGCCCGGGGGCGTGGGGGCCGCCCGGTGCATGGAGCTCGCCCTGCTCGACGCGGGGTTGAGCCCCACCGAGATCGGTCACATCAACGCCCACGGCACCTCCACCCCGCTCAACGACGCCGCCGAGGCCGAGGCGATCCACAAGGTGTTCGGCGCCACCCCGCCGCCCGTGACCGGCCCCAAGGGGGTCCTCGGCCACATGATCGGTGGCGCCGGAGCCGCCGAGGCCGTCCTGTCGCTCCTGGTGCTGCGCGACGGCGTGCTGCCGCCGACCGCCAACCTGACCCGCATCGGCGACGACATCGACCTCGACGTCGTCCACGGCGCCGAGCGGGCGGTGTCGGCCGACCCGGCGATCTCCAACTCGTTCGGGTTCGGGGGCCACAACGCGTCCCTCGTGCTCCGCACCGTGGAGTGATCCCCGGCTCCACCCCCCTCGCGGGCCACCGCAGCAGCACCGCCACCGCCCGCATCGTCGACGCACCCGACGGGCGCCCGGTCAGCTTCTTCCGACTCGAGGGCGGCAAGCACGTCGGCGCCATCGGCCCGGCCGAGGGCCAGGTGCTCGAGCGCGCCGTCCGTCACGCCGTCGACTTCGGGATCCCGGTCGTCGGGGTGATCGCGTCGTCGGGGGCCGACATCGCCGAAGGCATCCCGTCGCTGCACGCCTGGGGACGGGTCGCCAAGGCGCTCGTCGACGCGTCGGGGGTGGTGCCGACGCTCCTCGCCGTGGTCGGACCGTGCGTGAGCGGGCCGGCCCTCCTGCTCGGGGTGGTCGACGTCGTGGCGCTCACGGCCGATGCGTTCGCGTACGTCACCGGTCCCGACACGGTGCGCTCGTTCACCGGGGTGGCCGTCGACCATTCGGAGCTCGGTGGGGCCGGCATCCACGAGCGGCGCAGCGGGGTCGCGACCCTCGTGGCGCACGACGAGGAGGGAGCGCTCGACGCCCTGTGGGCCGTGCTCGAGTACCTGCCCTCCCACCACCTCGACGATCCGCCGCGCTGGCTCTCGGACGATCCCGTCGACCGGTCGTGCGACCGTGCGGCGGCGGTCGTCCCGGCCCGGGCCACCGCGTCCTACGACGTGCGGGACGTGATCGACGACGTCGTCGACGAGCACTCCCGCCTCGAGCTGCGCGCCGGGTTCGCCCCCAACCTCGTGACCGCGCTCGCCCGGCTCGACGGTCGGACGGTCGGCATCGTGGCCAACCAGCCGATCCAACGGGCCGGGACCCTCGACATCGAGGCGTCGGAGAAGGCCGCCCGGTTCGTCAACTTCTGCGACTGCTTCAACGTCCCGATCCTGACCCTCGTCGACACGCCGGGGTTCGAGCCCGGCAAGGACCTGGAGTGGCGCGGGATGATCCGTCACGGCGCCGAGCTGGTCTACGCCTACGGCGACGCCACCGTTCCGCGTCTGTGCCTCGTGCTGCGCAAGGCCTACGGCGGCGCGTACATCGTGATGGACTCCAAGGGCCTCGGCAACGACTGGTGCGGCGCCTGGCCGACCGCCGAGATCGCCGTCATGGGCGCTCCGGGTGCGGTGCAGATCCTGTTCGGACGGTCGTTGCGTGCGATCGAGGACGACGACGCCCGCCTGACCGAGCAGCGGGCGCTCGAGGCCGAGTACGAGGCCCGGTTCACCAATCCGTACGTGGCCGCCGAACGGGGCTACGTCGACGACGTGATCTCGGCAACTGACACCCGCCGGGTGCTCGCCACGACCCTCGAGCGGCTGCTCACCAAGCGCGAGGTCCGGCCCGCCCGCAAGCACGGCAACTCCCCGCTCTAGGTCGGTCCGG
>JAFMJM010000143.1 GCA_017853455.1 Acidimicrobiia bacterium
ACGAGGTCGACCTCGAGTTCGCCGACTTCGCCCGCTACTTCGCCGACCAGCCCGACGTCGGGGTGGTGTGCGCGTACGTCGAGGGCTTCAAGGACGGCCGGACCCTCATGCTCGCCGCCGACCACCTGGCCCGGCAGGGCACGCCACTCGTGGTGGTGAAGGTCGGGCGCACCGACGAGGGCCGCGCCATGGCCCAGGCCCACACCGGCCACCTGGCCGGGTCCGATGCCGTGACCAGCGCCGCCTTCCGCCAGACCGGCGTGCACCGTGTCGACGGCCTCGACGAGCTGCTCGAGACCTCGATGCTGTTCGCCCGCACCGCTCCGCCCGTCGGCGACGGCGTGTGCATCTACTCGGTGTCTGGCGGGACCACCGCCCACATGGCCGACCTCGCCGCGGCCGCCGGCCTCCGGCTCCCCACCCTCACGAAGGCCACCCAGGCGCGTCTGCACGACGGGCTGATCCCGGGGTACCTGCGGGTGTCCAACCCGGTCGACTGCGGCGGGCCACCCGTGGCCGACGAGCGCGGGCGCAAGATCCTCGAGGCGATCGTGGCCGACCCGAAGGTCTCGGCGGTGATCGTCCCGCTGGCCGGCGCCGTCGACATGTTCTCCGAGGGCCTCACCCGCGACTGCACCGCAGTGGCGAAGACCACCGACAAGCCGATCGTGATGGTGTGGGGCGCCCCGCCCGGGACCGACGACACGTGGTACCACCGCATGCTCGACGGCGGGCTCCCGGTGTTCCGCACCTACGGCAACTGCGTGCGGGCCCTCAAGGCGTACTTCGACCACTGGGCGTTCGTCCGGCGGTACCGCTCGCCGTTCCCCGACGCTCCCACCACCCCCCTGCCCGCCGCGGCGAAGGCCCGGCGCATCCTCGCCGCCGCCCCGGCCGGGCCGCTCTCCGAGCCTGACTCCAAGGCGATCCTGCGGGCCTACGGCATCCGCACGTCGCGCGACGTGCTGTGCACGAGCGCGGCCGAGGCCGCGCGTGCGGCCGCCGACCTCGGATTCCCGGTCGTCATGAAGGCCGTCGCCCCCAGCCTGGCGCACAAGTCCGACCTGGGCCTGGTGCGGCTCGGGGTCGCCTCGGCCTCCGAGGCCCGGTCCGTCTTCGCCGACCTCGACCGCCGGGCCCGGCGGGCGGTGGGGCGCGGCGGCGCCGTCGACGGGGTGCTCGTCTGCGAGCAGGTCGGCGGCGGTGTGGAGATGGTCGTGGGCGTGACCCAGGATCCCCTGTTCGGGCCGGTCGTCATGGCCGGTCTGGGGGGCGTGTTCGTGGAGGTGCTGCGCGACGTCACCTTCCGGGTGCCCCCGTTCGGACCCGACGAGGCCCACCGCATGCTGCGGGAGCTGCACGGGTTCCCCCTGCTCGACGGTGCGCGCGGCGCCAAGCCCGCGGACCTCGACGCGCTCGTCGACGCGATCGTGAAGCTGGGCCGCCTGGCCCAGGACCTCCACGACGTGATCGGCGAGATCGACTGCAATCCCCTTCTGGTTCGGCCCCGCGGTGCGGTGGCCCTCGATGCACTGGTGGTGAAGAAGTGAGCGAGACCCCCGACGTCGATCAGGACCTCCTGGCCACGATCGAGAACGACGTCCTCTGGCTGACGATCAACCGGCCCGACGCCGGCAACGCGATCACGCCGGCGGTCCGCAACCGGATCATCGAGCTCATGAACGACGCCAGCACCAACTGGCGCGTGCGGGCGGTGGTGCTCACGGCGGCGGGCGAGAAGCACTTCTGCACCGGTGCCGACCTGCGCGCCGGTGGGGTGGTCATGCCCGAGAAGCCCGAGGGCGCGCCCGACTCCGTCGTGGGTGACGGTGCCCGCACCATCCGGGAGGGCATCCAGCGCCTGACCGCCTCCATCGCCGACTGCGAGAAGCCGGTCATCTGCGCCCTCAACGGCACGGCGGCCGGCGGCGGCGCGTCGATCATGCTGGCCTGCGACCTCGTGATCGCCGCCGACACCGCCCGGATGATCCAGGTGTTCGTCCGCCGGGGCCTCATCCCCGACGGCGGCTCGGTGTACTACCTGCCGCGCCTGACCAGCCTCCAGAAGGCCAAGGAGCTGGTGTTCTTCGGCGACGACCTGAGCGCCGCCGACGCCGAGCGCATCGGCGTGGTCAACAAGGTCGTGCCGGCCGCCGAGCTGCAGGCGACGGCCCGCGAGTGGGCCGAGCGCCTGGCCCAGGGCCCGACCAAGACCATCGGGTTCGCCAAGCGGCTCCTCAACCGATCCCCCGACCAGGACCGCGCGACGATGTTCGAGGAGGAGTCGTTCCTGGTCGAGCTCGTGACCCGGACCGGCGACTCCGCCGAAGGGGTGGCGTCGTTCCGCGAGCGTCGCCCCACCGAGTTCAAGGGGTGGTGACCATGGGTGTCGTTCCGATCCAGGACCGAACGGCGATCGTCGGCATCGGCCAGACGGCGTTCGGCAAGGGGCTCGAGGACTCCGAGCTGTCGCTGGCGTGCCAGGCCATCTCCATGGCCCTCGACGACTGCGGCATCGCGCCGTCGGAGGTCGACGGCCTGGCGTCGTTCACGATGGAGCCCAACCGTGAGGTCGACGTCGCCAAGAACGTCGGCCTCGGCGACATCACGTGGTTCTCCCAGGTCGGCTACGGCGGCGGCGCCGGCTGCGGGGTCGTGACCCAGGCCGCGATGGCCGTCGCCACCGGCCAGGCCGAGGTCGTGGTGGCGTGGCGGGCCCGCAAGCGCGCCTCCAAGGCCAGTCGGCCGTGGGCAAACGTGGCCCAGCGGATCGAGGACGGCAGCCAGTGGAGCCGGCCGTGGGGCCTGCTGCGCCCGGTCGACGAGATCGCGCTCCTCACCCGGCGCTACATGCACGAGTACGGCGCCACCCGGGACCACCTGGCCAACGTGGCGCTGGCGTTCCGGAAGCACGCCAACCGCAACCCCGCCGCCACCATGTACGAGAAGACGCTGTCGCGCGAGCAGTACATGGAGGGTCGCTGGATCTCCGAGCCCCTGTGCCTGTTCGACAACTGCCTCGAGACCGACGGCGCGCTCGCCGTGGTCGTGGTGTCGGCCGAGCGGGCCAGGGACCTGCCGCAGGTTCCGGCGTACATCCACTCGGGCGCCCAGGGCATCCCGCCCCAGCACAACACGATGACCAACTACTTCAACGCCGATCCGCTGCTCGGGCCGTCGTGGGCGGCCGCGAAGCAGCTGTGGAAGCGGTCGGACTTCACGCCGGCCGACGTCAAGGTCGCGCAGCTCTACGACGCGTTCAGCCCGCTGATCCCGCTCTCGCTCGAGGGCTACGGGTTCTGCGAGCGCGGCGAGGGGGCGGCGTTCACCGACGACGGGGCGCTCGAGTGGCCCCACGGCCGTCTGCCCACCAACACCGCCGGCGGCGGCATGTCGGAGGCCTACGTGCACGGCTTCAACCTCGTGCTCGAGGGCGTGCGTCAGATCCGCGGCACCTCCACCTCGCAGGTCGAGGGTGCCGACGTCAGCTTCGTGACCAGCGGCGAGGGCGTGCCCACCAGCGCGCTGCTCCTGCGCAAGTAGGGAGACCCCCGTGTCCGATTTCCTGCTGCCCGACGACACCGACCCGTTGACCATCCCGTTCTGGGAGGGCTGCCGACGCGGAGAGCTGCTGATGCAGCGGTTCCCGGCGTCGGGGTCGTTCTGCTGGCCACCCCGACCGATGGACCCCGTCAGCCGGACCCTCGAGCACGAGTGGGTCCCGGTCTCGGGTCGCGGCACCGTGTGGTCGGTGGCCATCCCGCACCCGCCGCTGCTTCCCGCCTACACCGATCTCGCGCCCTACAACGTGGTGGTGGTCGAGCTCGAGGAGGACCCGACCCTGCGCATGGTCGGCAACGTGGTGGCCGCCGCGGACGCGCCGCTGAACAGCGTCGACCCCCATTCGGTCGCCATCGGCGAGCCGGTGCAGGTCGTCTTCGCCGAGGTCGGCGACATGGTGCTCCCCCGCTGGGTGCGCCGCTGACGCGCTCGAGACGCGCCAGAGCCCGGCCGGGGGGGTTGGCCGGGCTCTGGTGTGGACGTCCGTTCGGGCCGGGGGGATGGCCTTCGACGTCACATCTGGATGGGGCCGGGGCCCCGGAGCGGGTCGCTCAGGCGGCGATCCGCTCGTCGGTGGTGCCGGCGTCGCTGCCGGACCGGAGCTCGTCGAGCGTGCGCTCCCAGGTCATCTGCCGGACGATCCAGGCGATGGCCCGCTGGCGCTCGAGGTCGGTGACTGCGTTCATGTGGACTCCTCTTCGGGTTTCCCGTCGATGCTCTGCTCTGGGGGATGTTCGGAATTTCGGGTTCTTGCCGGGTCTCGCTGGGTCTTGCTCGATCGCACCGGACCCCGGGGGGGGTGAGGTCCGGTGGGTTGACAGTGAGAGTAATCGCTCGCAGAGTGTCCACGCAAGTCTTTTTGCTGTGACAGTTGTCACTCTTGGCGCACCCGCTATCGTCTGAACGCCAACCCGACCGGCGCCATCCGCATTCCCCTGCTGGCGGCCCCTCCCGGCCCGGGACCGCTCTCTCCGCACCCCCGACGACACCGCCTCCCCCGCCCCCGCCTCGCCCGACCCGGGCCCCCCCGCCGACGGTCCGGCGCGCCTGCGCATCGACGACCTGGCCCACGAGACCGGCCTGACCGTCGACACCATCCGCTACTACCAGCGTGAGGGGCTCCTGCCCCCGGGAGCGCGCGAGGGTCGGCACCGCACCTACGGCGACGAGCACGTGCGCCGCATCCGGCGGATCAAGGACCTGCAGAGCCGACGGTTCTCCATCGCCGCCATCCGGGCGATGGTCACCGGTGAGGGAGAGCGGATCGCCGACCTCTTCGTCGACGAGGGCGAGGACCTCCGGCTCGACCTCGACGAGCTCGTCGGACGCAGCGGCGCCGACCCCGGACTCGCGGAGGCCCTCCGTGACGCCGGCGTGCTCCGCGACCCCCAGGACTTCGGCCGGACGACCTACGACGGCGACGACCTCGAGATGATGCGGGCGATGGCGTCCATGCACCGCATGGGCATCCCCGTCGCCGCCCTCCGGGCGTTCGGGCAGATCTACGCCGAAGGGGTCGAGTCGATCCAACAGCGCATCGTGGACGTCTTCGTCACCGGCGACCCGGCCGAGCTCGACCCGTCGGAGCTGCGCTCCCTCCAGTCGTCGGCCGCCGCCGACTCCGCGACGATGCTCACGTCGATGCGCCGCCTCGTCGACTACACCCACCACCGCACCATCCAGCGCCTCGCCCTCGACGCCGTCGCGGCGGGCGAGCTCCCCGCCTTCGACCCCGACGCCACGGACCCCGCGCTGCCGCTCCCCTGACCGGCGCGACTCCCCCGGACCCCGACACCCCCGGCAGTACGCTGCCCCCGCCCGGGCGTGTGGAGTCCCGGCATCGTCTCCAGGGGGATCGGTGGCCACGTCGCTGCTGCAGGGAATCCGGGTCGTCGACCTCGCCGGTGAGCCGGCGGCGCTCACCGGGCGGGTCCTGGCCGACCTCGGCGCCGACGTCGTCGTCGTCGAGCCGCCGACCGGCCACCCCCTGCGGGCCGCGACCCACGAGTGGGCGGCCTGGGCGGCCGGCAAGTCGAGCGTCGTCGTCGACGGCCCCGACGACCCCCGCCTCACCGACCTCCTCGCCGGCGCCGACATCGTGCTCGACACTCCGGGGCACCCCGGCGCCTGGGTCCTCGACCCGGCGCGGGCTCCGCACGCAGTGTGGGTGAGCGTCACCCCGTTCGGCCTCGACGGGCCGCGCGCCGACTGGCGCGCCGCCGACCTCGGCGTGATGGCCGCCAGCGCCAACATGTGGGGCACCGGCGACCCCGACCGCGCGCCCGTGCGCTGCACCCTCCCGTCCGGCTACGCCCACGTCGGCGGCGAAGCGGCGTTCGCCGCGCTCAGCGCCCTCTGGGCCGCACCGGGCGAGCCGCGCCGGGTCGACGTCTCGATGCAGGAGGTCGTGTTCGTCGCCAACATGGTCGGCATCGCCCAGTGGGCCGAGAACGGCCAGCGCGGCCAGCGCCTCGGCGCCAACATCGGACGCACGCGGGAGATCTGGCCCACCCGCGACGGCTTCGTGTCGTACGGCGTGCGTGGCGGCGCCGCCCGGCTCAAGAACTGGGCCACCATTTCCGCGGTCATGCAGGCCGAGGGCGTGCCCGGCGCCGCCGCCCTCGACGACGTCGACTGGACCACCTTCAACAACCAGAACGCCACCGACGCCGAGCTCGACGCCATCCAGGCGCCGCTCGGTGAGTGGTTCTCCCGGCACACCAACCAGGAGCTCTACGACCTGGC
>JAFMJM010000144.1 GCA_017853455.1 Acidimicrobiia bacterium
TCTTCTTCGAGGTCGTGCTCCTGCCGATGTTCTTCATGATCGGCGTGTGGGGTGGCCCCAACCGGGAGTACGCCTCGATCAAGTTCTTCCTGTTCACCCTCTTCGGCTCGGCGCTGATGCTGGTGAGCTTCCTGGCCATCTTCTTCCTGTCGAAGCAGCAGACCTTCGACATGCTCGAGCTCTCCAGGCTGGGCGGCCTCGGCATCGCCCGCGGGACCCAGATCCTGCTCTTCGGCGGCCTCTTCCTCGGCTTCGCCATCAAGGTGCCGATGTTCCCGTTCCACACCTGGTTGCCCGACGCCCACACCGAGGCCCCCACGGTCGGCTCGGTGCTCCTGGCGGCGGTCCTCCTGAAGCTCGGGACCTACGGCTTCATCCGGATCGCCCTGCCGATCCTCCCCCAGGGTGCCCGGGTCTGGGCCCCCTGGATCGGCCTGCTCGCCGTGATCGGCATCATCTACGGGGCGCTGTGCTGTCTGGCCCAGACCGACATGAAGCGGCTCATCGCCTTCTCGTCGGTGTCGCACATGGGCTTCGTGATGCTCGGCATCGCCACACTCACGAGCTTCGGCATCAACGCCGCCGTGTTCGGCATGGTGGCGCACGGCCTGATCACCGGCCTGCTGTTCTTCGTGGCCGGCTCCGTCCAGCACCAGTACCACACCCGGGAGATATCGCGGCTCGGGGGCCTGTTGGTGTCGGCACCGAAGATGGGCTGGATCCTCGGCTTTGCCGCCATGGCGTCGCTCGGTCTGCCCGGTCTGGCCGGCTTCTGGGGCGAGTTCCCGGCGGTGCTGTCGGCCTTCGACCCCGCCAAGACGGTCAACGGCCTCCTCGGCAATGCGCACTCGGCGCTGCCGACCTTCCGGACCTTCATGGTCATCGCGGCGGTCGGCACGGTCCTGGCGGCCGGGTACCTCCTCTGGATGTACCAGCGGGTCGCCATGGGGACCCCGAAGCCGGAGTTCGAGAACGCCCACATCCACGACGTGTCGCCGTCGGAGTGGGCCGCCTGGCTGCCGCTCATCCTCGGCACGGTGGCGTTCGGTCTCTTCCCGAACCTGATCTTCTCGATCACCAACGGCGCCGCCGAGCACGTCTCGAAGGTCTTCGGGGGCTAGGGGGCGTCCGGTGACTCCGTACCTCGACTACCACGGGCTGGCGCCCGAGATCGTCCTCACGGCGGTGATCCTGATCACCCTCGTGGTCGATCTCGTGTGGAAGGAGGCCGCCCGGACGGTGGTCCCGCAGATCGCCGGCGTCGGCCTGCTCGCGACCCTGGTGCCGATCGCGACCCTCGCCGCCGACGGCGGAACCCGGTCGATGTTCGGCGGCGCCTTCGTCGTCGACAACTACTCGCTGGCGTTCTCGGCGTTCTTCGTGATCGTCGGCTACGTGTCGTTGCTGCTGTCGTACGACTACATCGCCGACGGCGACTACTACCAGGGTGAGTACTACGTCCTGCTGCTCACCTCGGTGCTCGGCATGGTGGTCATGGCGTCGTCGCGCGACCTCATCTCGATGTTCGTCGCCCTCGAGACCGTCACGATCCCGACGTTCGTCCTGGCGGGGTGGCGCAAGCACGACACCCGCTCCAACGAGGCCGCGATCAAGTACTTCCTGATCGGGGTGCTCTCGACCGCGGTCATGCTCTACGGCATGTCGCTCGTCTACGGCATGAGCGGCACGACCCTGCTCTCCGGGATCGCCGCGGCGGCCCGGGTCGGCCAGCCCGCGCTGTTCGCCGTGGGCATCGCCCTCACCCTCGGGGGCTTCGCCTTCAAGATCTCGGCGGTGCCGTTCCACTTCTGGACCCCCGACACCTACGAGGGAGCCCCGACGCCGGTGACGGCGTTCCTCTCCGTGGCCTCGAAGGCCGCCGGGTTCGTGGCGCTGCTCACGATCGTGCGCTTCGCGTTCCTCGACTCCGACTTCTCGTGGCAGCCGGTCCTCTGGGGTCTGGCGGCGGCGTCGATCGTGGTCGGGAACCTGGCGGCGCTGCGTCAGCACAACGTGGTCCGCATGCTGGCCTATTCGTCGATCGCCCAGGGTGGCTTCATCCTGGTGCCGTTGGCGGTGGCCCAGCCCGGTGGCTCCGACGCCGCCTACCAGGGCGTGCTGATCTACGTCCTGATCTACGCGGCCATGAACCTGGGCGCGTTCGCCTGCGTGATCGCCAACGCCCGCCGGACCCGGTCGACCGAGATCGCGTCGTTCGCGGGGTTGGGCCGGACGAACCCGGCCCTGGCCGTGGTCTTCTCGATCTTCCTGTTCTCGCTGGCCGGCGTCCCGCCGTTCGCCGGGTGGTTCGCCAAGTTCGTGATGTTCCGGGCGGTCCTGGAGAACGGCTCCACCGGCGCGGTGATCCTGGGCGTGCTCGCTGCGGTGTTCTCGGTGGTGGCGTTCTTCTACTACGCCACCGTCGTGCGTCAGATCTGGTTCCACGAGGCGGCCGACCTGGGTGCCCCGGCGGCGAAGCTGCCGGTCGCGCTGACGGTCGCTCTCTCCCTGACGCTGGCCGTGGTGATCGTGGTGGGCGTCTACCCGCAGCTCTTCGCCCGCATCGGGGACCTGGCCTTCCGCGTCGGTTAGCCGACGTCGACGCCGGGATCGCGTCGTGGACCTGGTCACCGCCCTCCGGGAGCGGATCCACCGCGAGGGTCCCATCCCGTTCGCCGACTTCCAGGAGGCGGCGCTCTACCACCCGGTCGACGGCTTCTTCAGCCGGGGCGGGGCCGGCCGCTCGGGCCGCGACTTCGTCACCAGTCCGGAGGTCGGCTCCCTCTTCGGGCTCGTGATGGCCCGGGCCGTCGACGACGCCTGGCGGCGGATGGGGGAGCCCGACCCGTTCCTGGTGGTCGAGGTCGGGGCCGGTCGGGGTCGGCTCGCCGCCGACGTGCTCCGGGCGGGGCCGGCGTGTGCTGCGGCACTGCGCTACGTGACGGTCGAGCGCTCGGGGAGCCTGCGCGAGGAGCAGCGCGAGCGGCTGCCGCTGGAGCCCCCCGACGAGGCCCTCGGTCCGTTCGTGACCGACCCCGACGACGAGGACGCCGCGGCCCCCCAACCCGGGACCGGTCCGATCGTGACGTCGCTCGAGGACCTCCCGGCGGTGGGTGCCGATGCCCTGGTCATCGCCAACGAGCTGCTCGACAACCTGCCGGTCCACGTGGTGGAGCGCACCGACGGCGGATGGCTCGAGGTCCGGGTCGACGCGACCGACGCCGGATTCGTCGAGGTGCTGGTGCCGGCCGCCCCGACCGTGGCGGCCGAGGCCGACCTGCTCGCCGACGGGGCGGTCGTCCCGCCGGGGGCCCGGCTCCCGGTCCCGTTGGCGGCCCGGGCCTGGCTCGAGCGGGTCGCCACCCTCGTCCGCCGGGGTGAGGTGCTCCTCTTCGACTACGTCGACACCGTGTCCTCGCTCGCCGCGCGGGGGCCCGACGCCTGGATGCGCACGTACCGGGGTCACGAGCGGGGGGACGCGCCCCTGCACGCCCCGGGCAGCCAGGACATCACGACCGACGTCCCCCTCGAGTACCTGCGCCGCGTCGCGGAGCGCACGGGTCTCCCGGTCGTCGAGTACGTGCACCAGCGCGACTGGTTGGCCCACCACGGGATCGCCGACCTCGTCGCCGAGGGCGACGCCCAGTGGCGGGAGGGTGCCGCGCGGGGTGACCTCGCGGCGCTCGCCGGTCGGAGCCGGGGCGTCGAGGCGGCCGCCCTCACCGACCCGGGGGGCCTCGGCGCCCACCGCGTCCTGGTGCTGCGGCGAGCCGACGCGGGTTAGCCTGCGGCCACTCCCAACGCACCCGTCGAAGGATCCCCGATGTCTGACGAAGCGGTCGAGTCCCTCCTCCTCGAGAACCGGACGTTCCCGCCGTCGGCGGAGTTCGTGGCTCGGGCGACGGTCACCGACGACGCGCTCGACGTGGCGGCCGCGGCCGATCCGGAGGCGTTCTGGGCCGACCGGGCCCGCGAGCTCGTCGACTGGTTCGAGCCCTTCGACACGGTGTGCGAGTGGGACCTCCCGAACGCCCGGTGGTTCGTCGGCGGCAAGCTCAACGTCTCGTACAACTGCCTCGACCGCCACGTCGCCGCCGGTCACGGCGACCAGGTCGCCTACTACTGGGAGGGTGAGCCGGGCGACGCCCGCGCCATCACCTACGCGCAGCTCCTCGACGAGGTCGCGCAGCTGGCCAACGCCCTCAAGGGGCTCGGGGTCCAGAAGGGTGACCGGGTCAACATCTACCTCGGCATGGTGCCCGAGCTCCCGATGGCGCTGCTGGCCTGCGCCCGCATCGGCGCAGCGCACTCGGTCGTGTTCGGCGGCTTCTCCGCCGACTCGCTGCGCGACCGGATCAACGACGCCGGCGCCAAGGTCCTGATCACCGGCGACGGCGCGTGGCGCCGGGGTGGCGTCGTGCCGCTGAAGGAGATCGCCGACGAGGCCGTCGCCGAGTGCCCGTCGATCGAGCAGGTCCTGGTGCTCCGGCGCACCGGCAACGAGGTCGCCATGACCGCGGGCCGTGACGTGTGGTGGCACGACGTCGTCCCGAACCAGTCCACCGACTGCCCGCCCGAGCCGATGGACGCCGAGGACCTCCTGTTCCTCCTCTACTCGTCGGGCACCACCGGCAAGCCCAAGGGCATCATGCACACCACCGGCGGGTACCTCACGCAGGTGGCCTACACGCACCGACTGGTGTTCGACCTCCAGCCCGACGACGTCTACTTCTGTACCGCCGACGTCGGTTGGATCACGGGACACTCGTACATCGTCTACGGGCCGCTCGCGAACCGGACGACGAGCGTCATCTACGAGGGCGCGCCCGACTTCCCCGACAAGACCCGCACCTGGGCCGTGATCGAGAAGTACCGGGCCACGATCCTCTACACGGCCCCCACCGCGATCCGCTCCTACATGAAGTGGGGTGACGAGCACCTCGAGGGCCACGACCTGTCGTCGCTGCGCCTCCTGGGCTCGGTCGGCGAGCCGATCAACCCCGAGGCCTGGATCTGGTACTGGGAGAAGGTCGGTGGCGGTCGGTGCCCGATCGTCGACACCTGGTGGCAGACCGAGACCGGGGCGATCATGATCGCCCCGATCCCGGGGCGCACGGTCCTCAAGCCCGGGAGCGCCACCTTCCCGCTCCCGGGAGTCGGCGCCGGGCTGGTCGACAACGCCGGGGTGACCCTCGGGGTCCCGGCGAGCGGCAACCTGGTCCTCACCCAGCCCTGGCCGTCGATGCTGCGCGGGATCTGGGGCGAGCCGCAGCGCTACTTCGACACCTACTGGAGCCGCTTCGCCGGCCGGTACTTCGCCGGCGACGGGTGCAAGGTCGACGCCGACGGCTACTTCTGGCTGCTCGGTCGGGTCGACGACATCATGCTGATCGCCGGCCACAACATCTCGACCGCCGAGGTGGAGCACGCCCTGGTGGGGCACCCGGCGGTCGCCGAGGCGGCGGTCGTGGGTCGGTCCGACCCGACGTCGGGGCAGGCCATCGCAGCGTTCGTGATCCTGCGCAGTGGGGTGGAGCCTTCCGACTCCCTGGTCGCCGAGCTCCGCGACCACGTCGGGGCCACGATCGGTCCGATCGCCAAGCCGAAGTCGATCCTCTTCACCGAGGACCTTCCGAAGACCCGCTCGGGCAAGATCATGCGCCGCCTCCTGAAGGACGTCAGCGAGGACGGCTCGCTCGGAGACACGACCACGCTCGCCGACCCGGGCGTCGTGGAGAGCATCAAGGCCCGCTACCTGGCGCAGGCCGGGTCCGACGACGAATGAGGCCACCGCCCAACTGGAACTGGAACGACGGTCCGGTGCCGCCGGGCCCGGCGGTCGTCGTCGACATCGACGGCGTGCTCGCCGACGCCGCCGGTCGGCAGCGTTTCCTGGTCGGGCCCCGCGACGAGTGGGACTGGCAGGGGTTCTTCGACGCGTCGGGCGACGACCCGGTCATCGAGGAGATGCACGTCCTGCTCGGTCAGCTCGACCCGGCGTTGACGGTGGTGCTGCTCACCGCGCGTCCCGAGCGGATCCACGCCATCACCGAGGCCTGGCTGCGTCGCACCGGGATCCGCTGGAACCTGTTGATCATGCGCGGGTACGGCTCCGACGACCTCTCGCGCGAGTTCAAGGCCGGTGCCGTCGCCGAGTTGCGCGAGTACGGGTTCGAACTGCGCCTGGCCTTCGAGGACGACCGGGCCAACGTCGAGATGTTCCGGGAGGCCGGCGTGCCCTGCGTCTACTTCCACTCCGGCTACTACGACCGCTGACGGGCCCGT
>JAFMJM010000003.1 GCA_017853455.1 Acidimicrobiia bacterium
CGTCGTCGGCGTCGTCGAAGGAGGAGACCGCGGTGGGTTCGGCGACGACGGCGCGCGGCGCGTCCCCGGTGAGAGCGGCCTCGAGTCCGGCGAGGTCGTCGATCTCCTCGACGTCGTCGAACCCGGTCCCGTCGACGTCGGAACGGGAATCGTCGGACGTGGCGAGCGCAGCGGCGAGCTCCGCGGGATCGAGCTCTCCGGTGACGTCGTCGCGTCCGGAGGTCGCGACCGGGACCGGCGCGACCGGTCCGGCCCACGGAGAGTCGTCGGTCGTGGGGGTGGTCGGCGCCGGGGTCGACCCGGCGACGGCCCGGCGCGAGCCCGGGGGCAGCGCCTCGGGTCGGTCGGACGACCGGCTCCGGCGGCGGCGACCGGACCGGTCCTCGTAGAGGGCGTCGGTGAGCCCGTCGAGCTCCTCGGAGCCCGGTGATTCCGGAACCGCGGGTCGCTCGCGGCGGAGTCGGCGGGTGCCCTCGGCTGTGGGGATCACCCGGGGCGTGACGCGGCGACGCCGTTCGGGGGACGTCGCCGGTGCCGGGTCGGTCGTGGCGGGTTCGTCCCAGAACTGGGGAGCCGGGGTCGGGACCGGATTCGGGGCGGGGGAGCGGGTGGCGCGGCTCCCGCGGGACCGCCGCGTCCCGTCGTCGCCCGCCGGCGCGGCGGCCTTCGGATCCGTCGGCGGCTCCGACGCGGTGGGGGGCGCCGGCTTCGGAGCGGTCGACCCGCCGCGGATCTCGGCGAGCGCGGCGAGCAGCAGGTCCTGGGCCTCGTCGAACGACGAGGCGCCACCCGCGGTGGAGGCGCCGTCGTCCGCCGGGTCGTCGTTCCTACCGCGTCGGCTCATTCCGCGCCATGGTACGGGGCGGGGCGGGGTCCGGCGTTGCGCGGCGGGTCGGTCCGAGGACCACCACGACCGCCGCCAGGGTGACCAGGAGCATCGGTCCCGCCACCACGGCGGCGCCGCCGAGGCTCTGCCGGAGCCCGGCGACCCGGGCGGTGACGACCAGGGTCACGGCCTGCACGGCGGTGAGGGTCAGCGCCCGCCGGTCGAGCGGTCGGGTCGGGAGGTGGGCGTGGCCCCGCCGCACCCACCGGGCCGCGGGGAGCACCAACAGGACGCCGAGTCCCGCCACGGCCCCGATCGCGGCGCCGGGCCGACCGGTCCCACCCACGGCGGCCGACCACGCCAGGAGCCCGCAGACCGCGTAGGCACCCGGTCCGAGACGGGCCAGGGCGACCGGCGCACCGACCAGCGCGAACGGCAGGGCGACGCCTGCCACCGCTCCGATCTGCTCGGTGTCGGGCAGGGTGGTGAAGGCCGCGCAGCAGGCCAGGGCGACGAGGACCGGACCGAGGCCGGCCGGGGCGGTGGCCCGGTCCGACGCCGCCGCGGCCGCTCCGCCGACGAGCGCCGTGACGAGCACCAGCGGACGGGCCCACGGGCCGGGGTGGTTGCCGGCGCGCGCAGCGGCGTCGGCCACGAGGAGGGCGCCGGGCACCGCGGCCAGGAGGGACGTCCACGCCGGCGACCGGCGCCGCCGGGTGGCGCCGACGATCGTCACGAGGGTCGGCCCGGCGGCGAGCACGGCCAGACCGATCACCAGGCGTCGCGACACGAGGGTCTCGGGTCCGGCCCGGTGCAGCGCCGCGACGGCGGCGGCCACGAGGAGCAGCCCGGCGATCGGCACGGTGGAGGTCGGGAGCCGGCGGCGGACGACCACGGCCACCAGGGCGGTGACGGCGGCGCCGACCGCCCCGACCGCGACCCCGGACCCGATACGGGCGACGGTGTCGACGGCGGCGGTCGTGCCGGTCACCGACCGGCGTCGGGGGTGGGGCTCCCCTGGCCGCCGATGGCCGGGGCGGTGACACCGGGGCGGGCGGGCCGTCGGGTGCGGTGCGCGGGTCCGAAACGCGGTCGCTCGGGCTCGGGGTCGGGGACGACCTGGAGGGTGGGCTCGTCCGGTGCGGCCGGTGCGTCGAGGTCCTGGACGCGCGGCAGGGCGAGGAGCACGAGGAGGAACGGCAGGGCCTGGACGCGTTGGCGGGCCAGGATGCCGAAGTTCGCGAAGCTCGCGAAGGCGAAGGTGAAGGCGAAGACGTACCCGAGCGAGTAGCTCAGGTACGGCGTGCTGCGCACGAGTTTCGGGACCGATCGCAGGCGACTCCACGACGCGACGAGGAACCCGAGGATCGCGACGCACTCGACCGAGGTGAGGAGCTCCTGGGTGCTGCCGACCTCGAAGGGGAACGGCCGGAAGAACACGGTGGCGAAGGCGGGGACCATGTCGAGGGGGGTGCGCACCTGGACGGCGGTGAACTGCGACCCGCCCTCCGACGTCCGGCTGGCCGTGTCGGTCAGGGTGGTGTCGACGGAGAGACGTTCCTGTCCGAAGAACGACGCCGTCTGCCCGACGAGGAACACGCCGAGGAGCACGACCACGAAGAGGCCGACGATGCGAATCGCCGGCCCGGCCATGGTGCGGGTGGCGGGCCGACGGAGGGCGAACGCCAGGACGATCCCGACGAACTCGACCAGGGCGAGGTGGGGGCGGACGACGATGATCGCGGCGACCCCGACCGCGAACCACACGACGCCGGTGGAGCGCCGCGCGCAGATGCAGGCGATGCCGTACGACGACAGGCCGATCGCGAACATCATCCAGGCTTCCTTGCCGATGGAGGCCGGCCAGTAGAGCAGCGACGGCAGGAAGAGGACGAGGATCGTGTAACGGCGGACGTTCCCGTCGGGGATCCCCACCTTGAACGCCCGCGTGAGCAGGACGAACCCGAGGAACCCGAGCCAGGCGTACGCGAACCCTCCGGCCACGATCGAGGTGCCGGTGAACGAGTACACGAACCCGGTGAAGACCTTGATCCAGTTGGTGCCGATGAGGTTGGGCACCGACGGGAAGATCAACCGTCGGAACGAGTCGACGTAGGTGAGGCCACCGTTGTGGTAGCTCACCATGTCGGCCTGGCCGTTGTAGAGCCCGAACGCGATCAGGTACCGGATGAACGCCGAGACCAGCTTGGCGATCATCCCGGCCATGACGATGCCGAAGTAGGCGGCGTCACCCTCGGTGCGGGCGATGCGCAGGGCGATCGGGACGGTCAGACCCACGAGCACCGGGACCACGAGCAGACCCTGGAGTCGCTCGGAGTCGTTGGCGAGGAACGAGTCGACGAAGAAACCGGCGAAGAGCAGGCCGCCGAGGAAGTAGATCGTCAGGACCCAGGCCGGAGAGCGACGGATCTCCCCCACCATGGGGGTCGCGGCCGTCGTCCGGGAGGGGCGGTTCCGGCGGTCGGGCACCGCGGTGACGTCCCGGCGCTCAGCGGGCGGCGCGGCGGGCGGCGCGGCCCGTCGTCGACGACGAGCGGCTCCGGCCGGACCGTCCCTCGCCGGCCTTGGCGTCGGTGGAGCCGGCATCGAGGTAGTACCGGTTGTCGCCGTAGACGTAGCCGTACTCGTGCTTCGACTGGACGCCGTTGAGGATCGCCCCGATCAGGGGGGCGTCGACCTGGCGCAGCAACTCGGTCGTGCGGCGGATCCCGCGCTTGGTCGAGGTGCCGGAGTTCGCGACCACGAGCACGGCGTCGACGAGGCCGGAGATGACCAGGGCGTCGGTGACCGGGAGGACCGGCGGGCTGTCGATGAGCAGGAGGTCGCAGCGGTTGTCGAGGTCCTCGATCACCTCGACCGCCCGGCGCGACGCCAGCAGCTCGGCGGGGTTGGGGGGCAGCGGACCCGACGCGACGAGCCCGATCGGGAGCTCACGGTCGGCCTGCTGGATGGCGGCGCTGAGCGGTGCGTCACCGAGGAGGACGGAGGTGAAGCCCACCCGGTTGCTCAGACCGTAGAACTCGTGCACCCGGGGGCGGCGCAGGTCGCAGCAGAGGATGATGACGCGCTGCCCGGCCCGGGCGAAGGTCACGGCCAGGTTGGCGAGCGTCGTCGTCTTGCCCTCGGACGCCAGGGCGCTCGTGATCTGGATGCTGCCGATGGGCTGGTCGAGGCTCAGGAACTCCACCGAGGTGCGCACGGTTCGGTAGGCCTCGGCCGCCGGCGACCGGGGGGCCAGGTTGGAGATCAGGGTGGCGGCGTCGCGGCGCTTCCAGTCGGGCAGGACGGGGATGAGACCCACTGCGGTGAGCCCGGTGGCGGACTCGACGTCTTCCTTGGTCTTGACGGAGTCGTCGAGGTACTCCCGCAGGAAGGCGAGCGCGATGCCGAGGACGATGCCGACGGCGAGCCCGGCCAGGGTGTTGCGCATCGGGCTGCCGTTGATCGGCTTGACCGGCACGACGGCCTTGGAGAGCACCTGGGCGCCGCCCGACTGCGCGACCGACACGCCGACGAGCATCTTCTCCAACTGCGTCTGGTAGTTGGCGGCGGTGCTGACCAGCTGGGCCCGCTGGGTCGGGCGCAGGTCGGTCACGGTCGTGGACCTGCTGTTGGGGGCCGGCACGGCGGGTGGATTGGCCGCCAGGTCCTCGTCGAGCTTGCCGATCCGGAAGTTGGTCTCGTCGATCCGCTTCTGGAGCTCGGTGGCGGCGTCGTTGAGCTGGGTCGTGGTGAGGGAGATGCGCTGCTTGATGTACTGCTCGGCGTAGGCGTTGGCCGTGGCCGCCACGAGCTCGGGATCTCCGCCGGACGACGAGATCTCGACGACGTCGGTGTTGGCCACCGGGGCGAACGCGGTCTGGGCCGGAGGGGCGTCGAGTTGCTTCGCGACCTGCTCGCGCACCGACGGGCTCCCCATGATCTGGAGCTCGTTGGACCGCTGGAGGTCGATGCCGCTGGCGGTCATGGCGTTGTTGCCGGACGGGACGAAGTAGATGTCGACGAGGCGCTTCTGCACCAGGACCCGGGTGGTGGCCGCGTACTCGGGCTTGCGGGTGAGCGCCATCCCGAGGGCGACACCGGTGCAGACGACCACCGAGATCAGGATGGTCCACTTGCGGCGCCGGAGGACCCGGAGGTAGTCACGCAACTCCAGCGTGTTCTGCTGGGCGGGGGCTGCTCCGGGTTGGGTCACCCGGTGAAGCCTATACTCCGGTCCGCCCCGGATGGGGGTCGGTCGACCGGTCGTCGGTGCACCCGAGGGTGGCCGCGGACGTCGGTCGGCGCCGGCGAGGGTCGGAGAGGGCCATGGTCAGCGACGGACGGACTCCGCGACTCCTCGGGGTGCTCGTGACGTTCCGGCGCCCGGCGGAGCTCGAGGAGATCCTCCGGACCCTGGCGGCCCAGGACCGGTCCTTCGACCGCCTGGTGGTGGTCGACAACGACCCGACCGACGACGCCCGGGACCTGGTGGCCACCTGGTGCCCGACGGCCGAGTACGTCCCGACCGCCGAGAACCTCGGTCCGGCGGGTGGGATCGCCGTGGGCATGTCCCGCCTGCTGGAGGGCGCCTCCGACGACGACTGGCTCGCCACCCTCGACGACGACGACCCGCCCGCGCCCTCGACCTTGGGGGCACTCCTCGACTTCGGCGTCGCCACCCGCACCGTCGACCCGTCCACGGGTGCCGTGGGCGTCGCCGGGGTGCGCCTCGACCGGCGCCGGGGCCGGTATCTGCGGGTCCCGGACGTCGAGCTGCACGGCGCGGTCCGGGTCGACTCGATCGGCGGCAACAAGTGGCCCGTCTACTCCGTGGCGGCGATCCGGTCCGCTGGGGTGTTCCGGCCCGACCTGTTCTTCGGCCACGAGGAGCTCGAGTTCGGACTGCGGTTGGGTGAAGCCGGCTACTCGCTCTACGCGAGCGGACCGCTCTGGGCCGACCTCCGGCGCACCGAGGTCGAGGAGGGACGTGACATCCAGCCGTCCCTCACGGTGACCGCCGTCGGCTGGCGGCGCTACTACAGCCTGCGCAACCTGGTGCGGGTGCTGCGCGACCACGGGGCGACGTCGGGTGCGGTCTACGTGTCGGTGGTGGTCGGGGTCGCCAAACCGGTCGCCAACCTCGTCGTCAACCCGCGGGTCGCGTGGCAGAACCTGCGTTGGAACGCCCGTGCCCTGCGGGACGCGTGGACGGGCCGCCTCGGGCGCACCGTGGAACCCGGCTCGTGACCGATCCGGTCGCGGCGGTCGTCGTCACGACCCACGACCGACCGGAGACCGTCGGGCGCGCGGTGGCGAGCGCCCTCGCCCAGAGCGTGCCGGTCGAGGTGGTCGTCGTCGACGACGGCTCCGAGCCGCCGTTCGTCGACCCGCGCGTGCGCGTCGTCCGCCACGACCGCGCCGTCGGGGTGTGCGCCGCCCGCAACGCCGGCCTGGCGGTCGTGCGGGCGCCGTGGGTGACGTTCCTCGACGACGACGACGAGATCGCTCCGGACCTGGTCGAGCGCGCGGTCGCCGCCGCCACCCGGTCCGACCTCCCGCGACCGGTCGCGGCGCTGGTCGGGGTCGAGGTCCTCGGTGCCGACGGATCGGCCGGCCGGGTCCTGCTCCCGCCCCCGGCCCTCGCGCGTGGGGCGGACTTCTCGCTCGACGAGCCGGCGGCGTCGGGTCGGGTCGCCAACGGGCTCGTCGTGCCCACCGGGGTGCTGCGGGAGATCGGCGGGTGGGACGAGCATCTCGCCGCCTTCGAGCACGACGACCTGGGCCTGCGCCTCAACGCCACGGCGTCGATCGTCGGCCTCGACGTCGCGCTGTACCGCATGCACTCCCACGCCGGACCCCGGCTGTCGGCGCGCTGGGAGGCGAGCGCGGCGGCCATGCAGCGGACGGTCTCGGTGCACGCCGACGCGTTCGGCCGGCACCGGCGGGCCCACGCCCGCTACCTCGGGCGGATCGGATTCCACCACCTCGAGGCCGGTCGGTGGGGCGCAGCGCTGCGCTGGGCGGCCCGGGGCGTGGTCCGCGACCCGGCGGACCGTCGGACCTGGTTCTACCTGGGTGCCTCTGCCGCCGGTCCGAACGGCCTGCGCGCCGGTCGTCGCCTCGTGCCGTCGGCGTCGACCGTTCCGTTCCGCACCCTGACGGCCCGCCGCATCCGCAAGTACACGCGTCGGCTGCTCGACGTGCCGCGTGCGCTCGTCGGTGTGCCGTGCGCCGTCGCGACCCGGGCGCTCGTGTGGCGACGCGTCCCGCCGGCCCACGCCCGCCCGCCCCGCCGGGCGCTCCTCTGCTGCATCTACCGGGCCCGCAACGCCGACGTGGTCGGCCGGATGGTCGACGACGCCGTGGCCCACGGCTGGGACGTCCGGCTCTGGGCCCTCGACGCCGTGGCACCGTCCCTGGCGGCCCACACGGTGGGGACCGGGCCGGGCGCCAAGTTCCCGCTCGTCGACGCCCTCCTCGCCCACGACGTCGAGCCGTTCGACTGGTTCGTCGTCGCCGATGACGACGTGGCGGTGGAACGCGGCTCGATCGACGATCTGGTCGCCCTCGCCGACGCCGGCCGACTCGATCTGGTGCAGCCGGCGCACACCGAGCGCAGCCACCGGGAGCTCGACTTCACGGTCCGGCGGGTCGGCAGCGTCGCCCGTCGGACGACGTTCGTCGAGATCGGTCCGATCTTCGCCTTCCGGCGGACGCTGCTGGCGCAGATGGTCCCGTTCCCGGTGGGGCACTCGATGGGCTGGGGCCTCGAGCTCGACTGGTTCGACCTCGAGCGGGACGGCGCGCGGCTCGGGATCGTCGACGCCGTGGGGGTCCGGCACCTCAGCCCGGTCGGCGCCGACTACGCGAAGCAGGCCGAATGGCACCGGCTCCGTGGCCTCCTGGCCGACCGCGGGCTGACGACGGTCCACGAGATCCAGACGACCCGCGGGGTCTGGCGGCCGTGGCGTTCGGGCCCGCCCTGGGTCTGACTCATTCCCCGGGCCCGGCGCCGGTGCCGGTAGATTCACCGGCGTGACTGACCCCGGGCCGGCGAACTCCGACGCGCCCGCGGCGTTGCGGATCGACAGCCGCCGGCACCGGTTCCCCGACCTGCGGGAGTTGTTCGAGTACCTCCCGCTGGCGTTCCTGCTGGGGCGTCGCGACATCACGACCCGCTACCGCCAGACCGTGCTCGGAACCGTGTGGATATTCGCCGGGGCGCTCGTCACGGCGGGGCTCTTCAGCTTCGTGTTCGGCCGCGTGGCCAAGCTGCCGAGCGACGGGTACCCGTACTTCGTCTTCTCCTACTCGGGTCTGCTCGTCTGGAACCTCTACTCCATGGTGCTGTCGAGCACCGCGGGGAGTCTCAACACGAACGGGACGCTGATCTCCAAGATCTACTTCCCCCGGCTGGTGCTGCCCCTGTCGACCCTCGCCTCGAACCTGCTCAACCTGCTGATCAGCTTCGGGATCCTCGTCGTGTTGCTGTTCGTGTTCGGGATCGGGATCTCGTGGCACATGGTGCTGCTCCCGGTGTGGCTGCTCCTCGGCCTGATGCTGGGGCTCGGTGCCGGCCTGATCCTGGCGTCGTTCTCGGTGGCCTACCGCGACATCGGCTACATGACCCCGGTCCTGACGTCGATCCTGCTCTACCTCAGCCCGGTGGCGTACTCGATCTCGGCGGTGCCGGAGGACCTCCGCAACCTGTACCTGCTGAACCCGATCGCCACGGTCATCGAGGGGTGTCGGTGGTCGGCGCTCGGTCGCGACTACCTGCCCCCGGCGTGGGCCATGGCCTACTCGGTGGTCTTCGCCGTCGTGCTCCTGATCGCCGGGATGTCCCTGTTCGCGTACCGCGAGTCCCACTTCGCCGATGTCATCTAGCACCGCGATCTTGGTCCGCAACCTCACGAAGATCTACGAGCTCGGACTCTCGGGTCGTCGAGAGACGCTCCTGAAGATCGCCGAGCGCCGGATCCGTCACCCCTTCACGGGCGGGGCCGAGCCCCGGGCCAAGCTGCTCGCGCTCGACGACCTCACGTTCGACGTCGAGGCGGGGGAGGCGGTCGGGGTCATCGGCCGCAACGGCGCGGGCAAGAGCACGTTGCTCAAGATCCTCAGCCGGATCACCCCGCCGACCAAGGGGACCGTCGACCTCCGTGGGCACGTCGGGTCGCTGCTCGAGGTGGGGACGGGCTTCCACCCGGAGTTGACCGGTCTGGAGAACGTCTACCTCAACGGCTCGATCCTCGGGATGTCGACGCGCCAGATCGACGCCCGGCTCGAGGAGATCGTCGACTTCTCCGAGGTCGGGACCTTCCTCGACACGCCGGTCAAGCGCTACAGCAGTGGGATGCGCGTCCGCCTCGCGTTCGCGGTGGCGGCCCACCTCGAGCCCGAGGTGCTCATCATCGACGAGGTCCTGTCGGTGGGCGACGCGTCGTTCCAGTCGAAGTGCCTCGAGAAGATGCGGTCGCTCGGCTCCGACGACGGCCGGACCGTCCTGTACGTCAGCCACAACCTCGTCACCGTCGAGAACCTGTGCCCGCGGACCCTGTTGATGATCGACGGGCGACTGGCGTTCGACGGGCCGACCAGCGAGTCGATGTCGGAGTACGTCCGGGCCCTGCCCCACGCGACGTCGGGCGGGAGCGTCGGCGTCTTCGACCTCGCCGCCGCCGACCGTTCCGGGACCCGCTACCACCCCATGCTGCAGCGCCTCGTGTTCCGCCCGGAACGCGGGGCCCCCGGTGACCAGGTCCGCATGGGTGACCCGGTCCAGATCGAGATCGACATCGCCGACCTGGCCCAGCTGCCCGAGGCGATGCTGATGGTGTCGGTCGGCTCGCTCACCGCCAACCGACTCTTCCGGTTCACCTCGCGGATGAGCCCGCTGGTGGCGACGGGGGAGCGGGGCACCAACGAGCGGGTGGTCATCGACGTCCCGGAGATGCCGTTGGTCCCGGGCGACTACCAGATCAGCGTCAGCGTCCAGCTCGACCCCCGGCAGGTGCGCGAGGACGACGTCGTGGTCGACCAGGTCCTGCGGGCGGCCGAGTTCACCGTCGTCCCCGCCGACGTCCTCGCCAACGGGTATCGGTTCGGCCCCGTCGACGGTGAGTTCCGGGTGCCATTCTCGTGGGAGCTCCGACCCGGCGACCCGGACCCCGCCCCGGGTGGTGCGGATTCGTCCACCGTCTAGCATCCCCCGCCGGACGGGACCGCTCGAGGGACCCGTCCCGAGTGGGAGGACCAGCCGAGTGACGGACACCGTGGACATCGCCGGGCGCCGGGTCGGCTCGGGAGAACCGGCCTACTTCGTCGCCGAGATCGGGATCAACCACAACGGTGACCTCGGGACGGCCCGGAAGCTCGTGGCCGCCGCCGCGGCGTCGGGCTGCGACGCCGTGAAGTTCCAGAAGCGCACGGTGGACGTCGTCTACAGCGCCGAGGAGCTCGCCCGCCCGCGCGAGTCGCCGTTCGGCGACACCAACGGCGCCCTCAAGTACGGCCTCGAGTTCGGGGTCGACGAGTACCGGGCCATCGACGAGTACTGCCGGACGCTCGGGATCGTCTGGTTCGCGTCCTGCTGGGACGAGGGCTCGGTCGACTTCATGGAGCAGTTCGAGCCCCCGTGCTACAAGATCGCCTCGGCGTCGCTGACCGACGACGCGCTGCTCCGTCACCACCGGACCACCGGTCGACCGATCATCCTCTCGACCGGCATGAGCGACCTCGACGAGATCGACCATGCCGTGGAGGTCCTCGGGACCGACGACCTCATCATCCTCCACGCCACGAGCACCTACCCGTCGCAGCCCGAGGAGCTCAACCTCTCGGTCATCGGCGCGCTGCGGGAGCGGTACGGGGTTCCGGTGGGCTACTCGGGGCACGAGGTGGGCCTGGCCACCACCCTCGCCGCCCGGGTCCTGGGCGCCTGCATGATCGAACGGCACATCACCCTCGATCGGGCCATGTGGGGCACCGACCAGGCGGCGTCCGTCGAACCGCTCGGGATGCAGCGCATGGTGCGCGACGTCCGGGTGGTCGAGACCGCCCTCGGTGACGGCCAGAAGGTCGTGTACGAGAGCGAGATCCCGATCCGGGAGAAGCTCCGGCGCGTCGGCGCCAAGTGAGCGTCCTGGCCCAGCGGTGCACGGAGCTCGGCGACGCCCTCGCCCGGCTCACCGAGATCGAGCCGGCCTTCCTGGCCGCGGCCGACGCCATCGCCGACGCGGTCCGGGCGGGGGGCAAGGTCCTGGCGGCCGGCAACGGCGGCTCCGCGGCCGAGGCCCAGCACCTGACCGCCGAGATGGTGGGCCGGTTGCACCCCGACCGCGAGCGGCGCGCGCTGCCCGCCGTCGCTCTGCACGCCGACAGCTCGACGCTCACCGCCGTCGGCAACGACTACGGCTACGACCAGGTGTTCGCCCGTCAGGTGGCCGCGATCGGCGCGCCCGGTGACGTGCTCGTCGTCCTGTCGACGAGCGGTCGCTCCCCGAACCTCGTCGCGGCGGTCGACGTCGCCAACGAGCGGGGCCTCACCACCGTGGGCATCCTCGGTCGGGGCCCCCGGCCGCTCCACGAGCGGTGCTCCGTGGTGCTCGCCGTGCCGACCGACGGGCTCCAGGCGGTCCAGGAGTGCCACCTCGTGCTGGTGCACAGCCTGGTCGAGCAGGTCGAGGACCTGCTCGACGCCCTCGACTAGACCGCACCTTCCGCGACCCGGCGGCGGTGCCGGACGAGGCAGAGGGGGACGTCGGCGTCGAGCGCCGTGAAGAGGTCGACGACGGCGTCCTCGCCGAAGAGCTCGTCGGGCTCGCGCACCACCCAGCGCCAGAAGTCGGTCGGCTGGGGCGTGAAGTCCGTCCACGTCCGGGCCGTGACGGCGTTGAGGTAGTAGCAGAGCCACGCCCGCGTCGTCCGGCCGGCGGCGGCCAGCTCGCCGCGGGCACCCCGCCGGACGGCGTCCTCGTACTCCGCCCGCGTCGGCGGCGCCCAGGTGAACCCGAGGTCCCCGTAGTAGGCGTTGCCGCCGAGGATCACGGGGTGCCCCAGGGCGGCGGCCTCGATGCCGATCGTCGACACGTAGGGGATCACCAGGCGGGAGTCGTCGAGCAGGTCGTAGGTGTTGCGGTCGTCCTCGGCGAGCACGACCTCGACCCGGGGTGTCTCGCCCAGTGCGTCGGCCAGGATGGCCACGGGATCGAACCGTCCGCGTTCGGCGGCCCGTCGCTCGGAGGGGTGCTGGCGCACGAGGATCGGGTCGGTCGTCTCCTCGAGGAGCACGCGCACGGTCTCGGCCAGCCACTCGGCGGCGTCGGCGTAGAGGTGGCTGCGACCGAGCGCCGCGGTGTCGAACATGACGCTCAACGGGATGAGGACCGGTCGGCTCCCGTCGACGGCGGCGGCACCGGTCGGGGAGGCGACCTGGTACGCCATGGCGTCGGTCCCGGCGCGACGCTCGGCGAACGCGGCCTGTGCCTCGGCGACGATGGCGTCGGTGCGGGGGCCGGCCTCGTCCTCGAGCATCCGGACTGCCCGGCTCACGTCGGTCTGCTGCGCGGCGACGCCGTCGGCGCTGACGACCGACCATCCGAGCCCGGCGTCGAAGGTGGCGACCCGGCGCCCGGCACCCCGTCCGGCGTGGACGAAGAGGCCGCTCGCCACCAGGACGCCACCGGGGACGACGAGGTACTCGGCGTCGAGCCCCTCGACGGCCGCCCGGACCCACGGGAGAGCCGTCCGCAGGTGCGCGCGGGTCCGCTCGGACGCCGCGACCTCGGCGGGGCGCGGGTGGGCGTCCCCGCGCGAGGTCCAGACGAGGATCTGCGCGGCCAGGTCGTCGATGACGGCCTCGTCGGCGGCGGTGGGCGGGGCGCCCGGCGCCACGGCGCCGACCCGGACCACCGGGAAGCGGTCGCGGACCAGGTCGAGGGCGGCGTCCATCTCGGCGATCTGGGTGGCGTGGAAGGCCGGGTCCTCGGCGACGGGGAGGTCGTGCAGGACGAACGTGACCCGTCGGCCGAGCCCGGCGAGACCGAGGCCGGTCGCGATCGCGAACCACGGCACGGGCGTCCCGAACCAGGGCATGACCACGACCGCCACCGCGGGACCGTCGCTGCCGTTCCCGAGGTGCCGGGCCCGGCGGAGGAACGCCCGGAAGGCCCGGGCCGACGCCGGGAACCGGTCGCGGAAGTCGTCGGCGACGTCGTGGCCGGCGGGGACGTAGCGGGTCGCCGGTCGGCCCAGGCGGTCGAGGACGGCGTCGCGGACGTCCGCCACCCGGTGGCGACGCGCCGTCACGGTGCGGAGCCGGTGACGAGTCGGTGGACGAGGGCGGCGACGTTGTCGGTGCCGTGTCCGTCGAGCACGAACTGGTCGGCGCGGAACTCGGCGCGTCGACGGGACCACTCGGCCCGGTGGTCCGCGTCGTCGAGGTTCCGCCGGACGGCCTCGGTGAGCTGCGCAGCGTCGGCGCAGCGCTCCACGCCCGACCACGCCGTGGCCCGGCGCCAGTATTCGAGCCCGGGCCACAGCAGTGCGGCGACGGTGGGCCGGTCGAGCGCGACCGAGTGCAGCAGCGTCGTCGAGAAGGTGCCGACGACCACGGCGCTGGCGCCGATGAGGTCGAGGGTGTCGACGGTCGAGTCGGCGATCAGCACGTCGGGGTCGATCGATGCGATGAGGTCGCGTTCGGCCGGCCCCTCCTTGGGGTGGATCTTGACGACCATCCGGGCGCCGGGAGCGGCGGCGCGGACCGACCGGATGACCTCGGCCTGGCTGCGGGCCCGCGTCGCGGCGTCGAGGGTCAGCATGCGGTCCTCGTGGCTGCGGAAGTGGGTGACCACGACGTCGGTCGGCGAGAGGCCGAGGGCGGCCTCGGTCCGTCGCCGGGCGGCGTCGAGGTCGCCCGCCCGGGCGTGGACCTCGTCGAGCACCGGGTTGCCGGTGGAGACCACGTGGTCGACGCCGTCGCCCCGGAGCTGGCGTGCCATGGCGGGGCCCTCGACCGCGACGGTCGCGTGGTGGACGTCCCAGGCGACCTGGGGTGGCATGCCGTAGCGCGTGGCGGCGAAGCGCTCGACCGCCGCCCGCCGCCGCCGGGACGGCGTCAGCGCCGCCTCCTGGATGCGGCGGTCCTCGCGCCGCCAGTCGCGCTGGAAGCTGCGGTCACCCCAGAAGAACAGCTGGAGCAGCACCGACGGGACGCCGCGCCGGGCGAGCTCCTCGAGGAAGATGCCCGGCGGCGGGTTCACGGTGGCCAGCACGGCGGTCGGTCGGATCTCGTCGACGACGTGGTCGACCACGCCGAGGTTGGCGTCGCGCCAGACGCGGGCGCGGGCGAACGGGTTCCGGCGGTCCTTCGGGAACCGCAGCAGCGGCCGGCGGTGGCAGGTGAACCCGCGCGCCTCGAGGTCGTCGTGGACGGCGTCGGCGACGTCGAGCGGCGCGATCGACGCGAAGCACAGGTCGTAGCCGAACCGGTCCCGGGCCGTCTCGCCGACGGCGACGAGGGAGTCGACGTCGTAGGGATGGGAGCCGACGAGCAGGAGCCGGCCGCTCACGTCCCGGGGGTGACGCGTCGCAGCCGGTCCATGAGCGGCAGCTCGCTGTCGTAGACGCGCTTGACGCCGTCGCCCAGGGCGGCCTCGGTGACCCGGATGTACTTCACGAGCCGGGCGAGCCCCTCGGGCTCGACCGACGCGGCCTGGTCGGAGCCCCACATGGCGCGGTCGAGGGTGATGTGGCGCTCCACGAAGCACGCACCGAGCGCGACCGCGGCCGAGGTGGTCGCCAGCCCGACCTCGTGGCCGGAGTAGCCGACGGGCCGGTCGTAGCGGTCGCGCAGGGTGGCGATCGCACGCAGGTTGAGCTCGTCGGGTGGGCACGGGTAGGCGCTCGTGCAGTGGACGACGAGGAGCCGCTCGGTACCGAGGACCTCGACCGCACGGTCGATCTGCTCGAGGGTCGACATGCCGGTCGAGAGGATCACGGTCCGACCCGAGTCGCGCACCGCACCCAGCAGGACCTCGTCGGTGAGGCAGGCCGAGGCGATCTTGAGGGCCGGCAGGTCGAACTGCTCGAGGAACGTGACCGACTCGTCGTCCCACGGGGAGGCGAACCAGTCGATCCCGGCCTCGCGGCAGTGCTCGTCGATCGACCGGTACTCGTCGACGCCGAACTCCACCCGCTCCCGGTAGGCCATGTAGGTCATCTCGCCCCACGGCGTGCTGCGCACCTTGTCGCGCTGGTCGAGCGGGACCGAGAGCTCGGGGGTGCGCTTCTGGAACTTCACGGCGTCGCAGCCCGCCCGGACCGCGCTGTCGATGAGGCGGTGGGCGAGGTCGAGGTCGCCGTTGTGGTTGATGCCGATCTCGGCCGTCACGTAGACGGGTTCGCCGTCGCCGATCCGCCGGTCGCCGATGCGGACGAACGTCTCCATGCCCGTCGGAGTGTAGCGGGGGGTCCCGGCGGCCCCCCGGGCGCTGCGGCGGGTCGCTGGTACGTTTCGACGGATGAAGGCGAGGGGACGGTCGTCGGCGCGGGCGTCGGCGATCACCAGCCAGAACGGCAGCCGCGCCGACCGTCGGTACGCGAGGCGGATCGCCCGGACGTTGGGTTCGTGCGGACCGGGCCTCGAGGTCGGTCGACCGGCGACGGTGAAGAACCCCCGCTCGGTGGCGGTCGGGAGTGCGGTGGTGATCCGGGAGCACGCCTGGCTCAACTGCGAGCCGGCCGCCGAACCGACCCTCACCATCGGCGACGGCACCTACATCGGTCGCTTCGCCCACATCAACGCCGCGCGCTCGGTCGTGATCGAGGACGAGGTGCTCATCGCCGACCGGGTGCACATCTCGGACTACCAGCACGCCTTCGACGACCCGACGCGCTCGGTCGTCGGGCAGGGACTCACCGAGCCCCGACCGGTCCGGATCGGCTGGGGGAGCTGGATCGGCGCCGGGGCGGTGATCATGCCCGGCATCACCCTCGGTCGTGGTGCGATCGTCGGCGCGAACGCGGTGGTCACCGCCGACGTCGGGGACCACGAGATCGTCGCCGGGGTGCCCGCCCGGGTCATCGGCCGACGTCCCACCTGACCCGGTCCGACCGGGATCGGGCGGCCCGTCAGGCGGAGGGACGGGTGGCGCGGGCGGCGACGAGCCAGTCGCACACCTCGCGGACCGCGCCGTGGCCCCCGGCCCGGGTCGTGCTCGCCCGGGCCACGCGCACCACCTCGGGTCGGGCGTCCGCCACGGCGACCGGGAATCCGACGATCGACAGGGCGGGCAGGTCGTTGACGTCGTTGCCCACGAACGCGACCCGGTCGAGCCCCACGCCGTGCCGCTCGGCGATCTCGCGCACGGCGACGGCCTTGTCGGGGCAGTCCTGCACGCACTCGACGCCGAGCTTGCGGGCCCGGGCCGCCACCACGCCGTTGCGCTCGGTGGAGAGGATCACGACGGGCACTCCCGCCTCGCGGACCCGGGCGACGCCCCAGCCGTCGCCGCGGTCGCACCACACGGATTCGGTGCCGTGCTCGTCGACGAGGACCCGGTTGTCGGTCAGCACGCCGTCGAAGTCGAGGACGAGCAGGTCGACGTCGTGGAGGTCGGGCGGGGCGTCGAGGGGCGCCCGGAGCGCGAACAACGAGTCGATCAGCTCGAGGTCGCCGGGCTCGTCGACCTGGAACGAGTCGAGCGGATGCATGGGCCAGAGCGCGACGCGGCCACCCAGCCGGTTGCCGAGCTCGTCGAGGACCCACGGCGCGAAGACGTAGATCGACCCGTTCTCCTGCCAGTCGTCGCCGCCGAGGTCCTGGCGGCGGGGCCGGTGCTCGTGGTCGTAGGTGAGTGAGCGCAGCGTGTCGGGTCCGTCGCGCCACACGAACCCGTGCATGGGGCAGGCCGAGAGCAGCGAGTCGGCACCCTCGGCGCGCAGGTGCCGGATCGCGCCATCGATGTCGTCGGGACGACGCAGTGGCGAGGTCGGCTGCAGGAAGACGACGAGATCGACCGGTCCGTGCCGGTCCCGGACGTACGCGAGGGCGTGGGCCAGGGTCGGTTCGGAGGCCGCGCCGTCGGAGGCCAGTTCGGCCGGCCGGTCGACGACCTCGGCGCCGTACCGGCGGGCGACCTCGGCGATCTCGGGGTCGTCGGTCGAGACCACGACCAGGTCGACGAGCCGACTGCGCCGGGCGTGGAGGATGCTGTGGGCCAGGAGGGGCAGGCCCCCGACGGGGAGCACGTTCTTGCGCGGGATCCCCTTGGATCCGCCCCGGGCCGGGATCACCGCAACGATCATGTCCTCACGCCCGTGTCCGCCGTCAGAGCGGGACGAGGCTACCCCGTGCCCCGGGGGGAGGTCGCGGACGGCGCTCCGGCCCGGGCCGGGGTCGATCCGGGGGGCGCTGGCATAATCGTCTTCCTTCTGCCGAACCGGGACTGATCGTTGGGCGACAACCGCCGCACCGTTGCCGAAGGCGCCCGGACCCTCGTGACCGGTGGCGCCGGGTTCATCGGATCGCACCTGGTCGAGCGTCTCGTGGCCGGTGGCGCCTCCGTGACGGTGCTCGACGACCTGAAGTCGGGCCCACCCCGCAACCTCGCCGCGGTCCTCGACCGCGTCGAGGTGGTCCGGGGTGACGTCACCACCACGCTGGTCGATCCCGGTTTCGTCGCCGGTTTCGACGTCGTGTTCCACCTCGCGGCGAACCCGTACATCCCGCCCTCGGTCGACGACCCCCTCTTCGACTTCGAGCTCAACCTCGGGACGACCCTGCGCCTGCTCGAGGCGCTCCGGGCGGCTCCCCGGGGGCCGCGCCTCGTCTTCACGTCGTCGGCGGCGGTCTACGGGAATCCCCGACGGCTCCCGATCCGCGAGGACGACCCGACCGTCCCGATCTCGCCGTACGGGGTGAGCAAGTTGGCGGCCGAGCGCTACGTCGCGGTGTACGCCGACCTCTACGACCTCACCTGCTCGTCGGTCCGCCTGTTCTCGGTCTACGGGCCGCGGCAGCGCAAGCAGGTCGTCTACGACCTGCTCGACCGGCTCCACGCCGACCCCGAGCGCCTCGAGGTCTACGGCGACGGCACCCAGGAGCGCGACTTCGTCTTCGTCGGTGACGTCGCCGACGCCATGGTCGCGGTCGCCGACCGGGCGCCGGGCCGCGGTGAGGCGATCAACGTGGCGTCGGGCACCTCGACGTCGATCGCGGCGCTCGTCGGCGAGCTGAGCGGGGCGATGGGTGTGCACCCGGAGCTCGTGTGGTCGGGCTCCGTCCGGCCCGGCGACGCCCAGAACTGGTCGGTCGACACCGCAGCCCTGAACGCCCTGCCCTTCGCTGCAGCGGTGCCGTTGGCCGACGGGTTGCGGGCGACGCTGGCGTGGTACGAGGCCGACCGGCGGGAGGGCTGACGCCGTGCGGGTCGCGTTCACCGACATCGACAACCTGGGCTGGACCGCCGGCGCGCACTACTACACCAACCTCTTCCACGCGTTGCGCTCGCTCCCCGACGCTCCGACGATCGTGGTGGCCGACCGACCCGGCGGCGCCCCGGGCGGGTACGACACGTACCGCGTCCTCGCCGACGAGGTCATCACCCTCCCCGAGCTGCCCCCCAAGCTCTTCGCCGACCGGGTGAAGGGCCGGCTGGGGTTCGCGCCACCGCGTCCGCCGGCCGAGGGGGCGCTGCAGGCCGCCGCCGCCGACGTCGTCTTCGCCTGCTGGCGGGCGTTCGGAGCCGACTTCGCCGTGCCCACCCTCGGTTGGATCCCCGACTTCCAGCACCACCACCACCCCGAGCTCTTCCCCGACGAGGAGCTCGCGGACCGGAACGCGCTCTTCACCGCGATGGCGGCGCAGTGCACCCGGATCGTGTTGAGCTCCGAGGACGCACGGCGCGACTTCGAGCGGTTCCACCCCGAGCACGCCGACAAGGCCCGGGTCCTGCGGTTCGTGGCGCGGGTGCCCGACGGCGTCACCGACGCCGATCCGGCCGGCGTCTGCGCCGAGTACCACCTGCCGGAGCGGTTCGTCTACCTCCCCAACCAGTTCTGGCAGCACAAGAACCACGAAGTGGTGCTCGAGGCCCTGGCGCGACTCCGGTCGACGCGCCCCGAGATCACGGTGGTCTGCACCGGGAACACCGCCGACAACCGTCACCCGCTCCACTTCGGCGAGCTCCTCGCCCGGGCGTCGCGCCTCGGGGTGCGCGAGAGCTTCGTCGTGCTCGGCTGGGTCCGCCACGCCGACACGTTCCGACTGCTCCGCCAGTCCCTCGCCGTCCTCCAGCCGTCGCGCTTCGAGGGCTGGAGCACGACCGTCGAGGAGACCAAGTCGATCGGCAAGGGCATCGTGCTGTCGGACCTTCCGATCCACCGCGAGCAGGATCCGCCCGGGGTCCGGTGGTTCGACCCGACCGACCCCGCCGACCTGGCCGACCGGTTGGTCGAGGTCTACGACACCGCCGCCCCCGGTCCCGACGGGGCGCTCGAGCAGGCCGCCCGTGACGCGCTCCCGGGCCGCATCCGTGAGTACGGCGAGACGTTCGTGGCGATCGCCCGCGACGCCGTGGCCGCGAGGTCGACGCCGTGAGCGGAGCGGATCCCACCCCGCCGGCGTCGGCGGCAGCAGCGACCGCGGCGGCCCGAGCGCGGTTGCTGGCCTTCTACCTGCCCCAGTTCCACCCCATCCCCGAGAACGACGAGAAGTGGGGGAAGGGCTTCACCGAGTGGACGAACGTCTCGAAGGCGCGACCGTCGTTCCGCGGGCACCGCCAGCCCCGGGTGCCCGCCGACCTCGGGTTCTACGACCTCCGTCTGCCCGAGGCGCGCGCCGCCCAGGCCGACCTCGCCCGGCGCTACGGGATCGAGGGGTTCTGCTACTGGCACTACTGGTTCGGCGGCCGTCGCCTGCTCGAGCGCCCGTTCGCCGAGGTCCTGGCATCGGGTGAGCCCGACTTCCCGATCTGCCTGGCCTGGGCGAACGAGTCGTGGACCGACACGTGGCTCGGGACGGGCACCGTGCTGCAGGCCCAGCAGTACTCACCCGACGACGACGTGGCCCACGCCCGCTGGCTGGCCGAGGCCTTCGCCGACCGCCGCTACGTGCGCATCGAGGGGCGCCCGGTCTTCCTGATCTACCGCCCCGACGAGCTGCCCGACCTCGCCCGGACCGCCGACACCATCCGCACCGAGGCGACCCGACTCGGGGTGACCGAGCCGCTGGTGCTCGGCGTCGACGCGTTCTCGTTCGGGCACGACTTCCGCCTCGACGGGCTCGACGGCACCGTCGCCTTCGAGCCGAACCTCGGCCTGCTCCCGCACAACAACCCGACCGCGCCGCTGGCCCGACCGTGGCGCAAGGTCGTGCGCACGGCGCGCAATCTGCGCCTCGGTGTCCGGAGCACGACCCTCAAGGCCTACAGCTACCGCCGGTACGTCGCCGAGTCGCGCCGCCGGCGGTCGCTCCACGACCATCCCTACTACCCGGGGATCTTCTCCGGGTGGGACAACACGCCCCGCCGCGGGCGGGGTGCCTTCGTCCTGCTCGACGACGACGTGCGGTGGTTCGAGGAGGAGCTGGCTCGTCTGGTCGACGAGGTGCAGGTCCGTCCGCCCGACCAGCGGGTGATCTTCGTCACCGCCTGGAACGAATGGGCCGAGGGCAACGTCCTCGAGCCGGCGCTCGACACCGGGTTCGAGCGCCTCGACGCCGTCGCACGGGTCGTGCTCGGTCGCGTCCCGCAGCGGTGACCACCGTGCGAGCCCTGGCCTTCTACCTCCCGCAGTACCACCCGATTCCCGAGAACGACGCCTGGTGGGGTCCGGGCTTCACGGAGTGGCGCAACGTCGTCCGGGGTCGCCCGCTCTTCCCGGGCCACGACCAGCCGCAGCTCCCCGCCGATCTGGGGTTCTACGACCTGCGTGTGGGGGAGACGCGCGTGGCGCAGGCCGATCTGGCCCGCGAGCACGGCATCTCCGGGTTCGTCTACTACCACTACTGGTTCCAGGGTCGACGGCTGCTGCAGCGACCCTTCGACGAGGTGCTCGCCTCGGGTGAGCCCGACTTCCCGTTCTGCCTGTGCTGGGCGAACGAGCCGTGGACGCGTGCGTGGGACGGTCTCACCGACGAGGTGCTGGTCGACCAGGCGTACTCCGACGCCGACGACGAGGCCCACGTCCGCGCGCTGCTCCCGGCGTTCGCCGACCCGCGCGCGGTTCGCGTCGACGGCAAGCCGCTGTTCCTCGTCTACAAGGCGAGTGCCCTGCCCGACCCGCGGCGCACCACGGACCGGTGGCGCGCCATCGCGGACCGCGAGGGCGTGGGCGAGCTGTTCCTGTGCCGGGTCGAGCACGATCGCGACAAGGGTGACCCGCGCCCGCTCGGCTTCGACGCCGCGGTCGACTTCCAGCCCGACTTCGCGAACCTCGGACCCGCCCTGCGGCGTTCGTGGCCCGCCCGGATCGGTCGGCGGCTCGGGCTCGGGCGCCAGGCGTACCGGACGCACCGCATCTTCGACTACGCGACCGTCGTCGACCGGATGCTGGCCCGACCCGCGGTCGACTACCCCCGCTTCCCGTGCGTCACACCGGGGTGGGACAACACGGCCCGGCGACGCCGGCAGGGGATCGTCCTGCGCGACGCGTCCCCCGAGGTCTACGAGCGGTGGCTGGCGGCCGTGGTCGCCGACCTCGACCCGCCGACGCCGGGCCAGGACCTCGTCTTCGTGAACGCCTGGAACGAGTGGGCGGAGGGCAACCACCTCGAACCGTCGCTCGCCGGCGGTCGGGGCGCACTCGAGGCGACCCGCCGCGTCCTGCTCGGACGCTGACGTCGCGCCACCACCGCCCGCCGCGGTCGCGGGGATGGCTGTCATACTCCAGGGGTGGCAGGACCCGAGCAGTTGACGGCGGGCGGCTGCGTCGCGTGCGGCGGTGGGTCACGACGAATCGGGCCCAATCCCGACTACGCGGGTTCCGACGTCGTGCGGTGCCGGAAGTGCGGTCTCGTCTGGACCCGTCCGCTCCCGTCCGCCACCGACCGCTCCGACGACTACGACGGTCGGTACGCGCTGCACCACGCCACCGATCTCCCGCCGCACTACCTGCCGCACAAGGACGCCCGGGCCGCGGCGCAGCACCGCTTCGTCCTCGACCACACCGGGATCGGTGCGTCGGCGTCGGTGTCGGTCCTCGACATCGGGTGCGGAGTCGGCTCGTTGCTGCGCGCCTTCGCCGCCGACGCCAACGTGACCGACCTCGTCGGGATCGAGCCGTCGTCGGTCATGCGGGCGCGCGCCGCGCGGCGTCTCCCGGAGCGCGCGGTCCTGCTCGGTGGGCTGTTCACCCCGGAGGCGGTCGCCGGGCGCCGGTTCACCCTCGCCGTCGGTTCGCACGTCCTCGAGCACGTCCCCGATCCGGTGTCGTTCCTGGTGGATCTCCGCTCTTGCGTCGAGCCGGGTGGCGTGGCGTTCTTCGAGGTGCCCCACGAGTCGGCTGCAACGATCGGTGACGTGGTGCGGGCCCGGTGGGCCGGGCTCATGCACGTGATCTTCTTCACCGCCCCGACCCTGGCCGACGTGTTCCGACGGGCCGGTTGGGAGCCCTTGCGCGTCGCGGCGGTCGGCCCGCCGTTGCCCACGTTCTCGGTCGTCCCCGAGGCGAATCGCCACTGGCGCCAGCGTTGGCGTGAACGGCTCGGCTCCGGGGCCACCCGGGCCGCGCGCGGCGGCGCAGCGGCGATGGGCACGGTCGAGGCGTTCGACCTCGGTGAGGACCCCGACGGTGCCTGGCTGCGCATCGTGGCCCGCAACCCCGGGCCGGGCGGCCCGTGATCCGCCACGCGGGCGGTATGTAGGCCGCGTCACCGGCCCTCTGCGATACTTCTCGGATGCCGCCCCAGCGTCGACCCCGTCCCGACCTCCCGGAACCCGAGCAGGCTCCCGAGGTCGTCCTGGAGCCGGCGCGGCGCACCCGGGCCCGGCGGCCCGTGGTGTCGGAGCCGCCGTCGGAGCCGATGGCGGCGCCCGTCGTCGAGGACCCGGGGCCGGCCGGCGGCCGTCGGTCCGAGGTCGACGCCGAGCCCGTGCTGGCCGCCGACCCGGCGCTCGCCGTCCCGGTCCGGGCCTTCGAGCGCATCGCCGAGCGGCGCGAGATGCAGATCGCGGCCCTGGCCGAGGCCCGCCGGGCCGAACTCGAGGAGACCAGCGAGAACGCCCGCAAGATGCTCGAGAAGGCGGTCGCCAAGCTGGTGGAGGCCGTCCAGGAGTCGGCCGCCGAAGCCCGCACCTCGATCCTCCAGGCTGCCGACGCCGAGCGCAAGGGACTCGCCCGGGCCGTCGTCGACCGCATCGACACGGTCGAGGAGCAGCTCTCGACCTCGATCCGCGACCAGACCTCCGCGCTCGAGCAGGTTCTGGCGATGGCGCGCGCGACCCTCGCTGAAGAGGTGGCGGGTGCCCGATCGGCGCTCGACCGCGACGTCGCCGCCGCCCGGGCCGAGTTCGAGGCCGTGGGGTCCGCGCGCATCCAGGAGCTCGCGCAGCGCACCCAGGTGCACGAGCGGGGGCTCCAGGCCTCCGCCGACCGCGAGCGCCAGCAGATCACCGACCTGGCCGACGCGATGATCTCCCAGGTCGAGGAGCGCACCGCCCGGGTCGACCACGAGGTCACCCAGCGGGTCGACGACATCCTGGCCAGCCGTTCCAACGCGTTGGGTTCCCTCGTCGAGCAGCTCCGCGAAGCCGAGCGGGCGACGGCCGAGCGCCTCGCCGAGCTCGACGGTCGTTCGTCGTCGATCCTGGCCGACACCAACGCCAGCCTCGCCGAGGTCGACGGTCGACTCGAGCAGGCGGTCGCGCGCCTCGCCGAGGCGACGGCGGGCCACAACGGACTGATCAACCAGGCGATCGAGGCCAGCGAGGCGCGGGTCGCCGAGATCCGCGACCAGGCCGAGCGGTCGGTCACCGAGACCCTGGCGGCGCTCGAGCGTGCGGTCGAGAGCAGCGTGGGCGGATTCGAGGCCTCGGTCGCCACCAGCCGCGACCAGACGATGCAGGCCCTGGCGACCGTGCGTGAAGAGGTCGCTGCGCTGCGGCGCGACACCGAGGACGTCCTGGCGGTCGGTCGCCGCGAGTTCGACGAGGCGTCGGCGCAGGCGCAGGCGCAGCTCGCCGAGGCGGTCGAGCGCGTCGCCAACGCGACCGCCGAGCACCGCGGCACGGTCGAGCAGGCGATCGAGACGACCGCCGCCCAGGTCGCGTCGCTGCGCGACGAGGCCGAGCGGGCCGTGGCCGACGCCACGCGCGCCATGCGGCACACCGTCGACGGTCACGTGGCCGAGGTCGACCAGGCCGCCATCGCCGGACAGGCGAGGGTCGCGGAGGTCGCCACCGCCCTCGAGGGTCGGATCGACGAGTTGCGGATCGAGGCCGAGTCGGTCGTGGCCGGGACCGCCCAGGGACTCCTGCGCACGGTGGCGGCCCACGTCAGCGAGGTCGAGCAGGCCGTCGTCGACGGCCGGGCCCGGATGGCCGAGCGTCGCTCGGAGCTCGAACGGGTGTCGGCCGCGGCCCTCCAGGCCGTGGCGGCGGCGGGGGCGGCCCAGTCGGAGACCCTGGAGTCCCGCGCCGAAGAGGCCCTGACCCGGATGAGCGGTGCGGTGATCGCCGAGATCGGCGAGCTCGAGGCGCGGGCCACCGGTCAGCGCCAGAAGCTCGACGAGACCCTCGCCCGGATCGCCGCGGTCGAGGAGGCGGCGGCCGGCCGCATCACCGAGCTCGACGGCCGGATCACGGTCGTCGCCGACCTGGCCGCGTCGCAGCTCGCCGAGTTCCAGGAGGTCTTCGACCGTGAGCTCGC